>WOZY01000125.1 GCA_011620045.1 Mesotoga sp. | reverse complement strand
CGGGGATGCCGACAGAAATACCGTGTTCGGCCGGAACCAGAAGAAAGTAGACACCGAAAGAACCGAGCAGAAGCCCCGAAAGCGCCTTCAAAGTCAACCGAGTCGTTCTTATGAAAAAGTGCTCCAATACCCCGGCAAAGATCGGGATAGTAGCCATTATGAGAGAAGCAACACCTGAATCTACTCACTGCTCTGCAAACACAACGAGGCCATTTCCACCTAGCAGCATAAATAGACCGATAAGCGACAATCTTGAAAACTTGCTCTTGCTTGCAGGCAAGTCGTAGCCTCTGATATACGAGAAAACAATCATTATCAAGCCAGCTATGAGGAACCTGACCCCGGCAAAAAACATTGGCGGCATGCCCTCAACACCGATCTTTATGGCCAGATAGGTCGATCCCCAGAAAAAACTGACGAGAATATAGGCGAGGATCGCCACTCCATCTCCACTTTTCTTCAAGACACGACCTCAGGCTTCCGAGTGGTAATCGGAGTAATGATCGAATTATCCAACAATAATCATTCAACAACAATACGGTTTCGAAACTTTTCTGAGAAGTGATAAACGTAAACGTCCGTGATAGCGGGTGCGAGTAGGAGGTAGGAAAGAGCTACGGACAGAGGTTGTCCGTTGACCGTCCTCCGTTCTCCGAGGAAACCACCTGTTCTTCGTTCCAGAGCGAGGATCTGTTCTTCGTTCTTGGTCAAACCATTTATTCAGAGAGTAGAGAGAAGGGGAAAGCAAAGAGGCCAAGTAAGGATCTGGGATCTCCAAAAGCCTTGAAGAGCTCTTTAATCCCCTCTCGAGAGGGGTTTCGACGGCTCCATAGTCGGACGGGGTGTGTACGCATCAAGAACGGTCCTCATGTTAAGTATGACGGAATTAAGAGCGTCTCGGATATGGTGAAAAAACGACTTAGTCTGCAGTAATCCCGTTGAGCCTGCCCTGAAAGCCTGTTAAGGGTCATTTCCGACCTGATCCGGAATCCAGGGTTCTTAAGCCTCCCGCTGAAAGCGGCATAATTTCCAGCTCTTATCGGTGAACGGATCCTTGGGTTTGGACGACTGACGGAGGACGGTTCTTCACAGCGCTCAGCGAGCGGCAAGAATGAATACAAAGTCAGTCCTCTTCTTACTAAGCTGACGCCCCCAGAAAAAAGCGACTAATATTCAGTGGATCTCGAGATTGACCAGTTGCCGGATGATTTTTTCACCATCCAGTTATACGTGCGATGAACATCGGGACCTGACGTCCAGTCTATTGCGGTGCTGAATTCTACTGTCGCTTCCGTTGTTCCAACATTGAAGTGCACGTCGACCACTCCTTCAGTGAAGGAGACTACATCTCTTCCACCGAATCTGCTTGAATAAGCGTCTACGATTTGTAAACAGGTTTTAATTGGCGTGTTTATTGCCGCGGGATTTGGATACAGTGCTGCAAGACCGACGGCATTTTCATCTTCCCAGTAGCTCTCAAAATTGCTAACCAACATGCTTACTTTTACCATAGGATCGATGAAGGAGCATCCCGAAAGAAGCATTAGCATAATCGCCAAAGAACACGTTATCAGTATGATCCGCTCCATTTCCTCGTCTCCAATTTTCAATTTGGCCTCTGAGAAGTCATGAATAACCACAACGGACCGCGAACTTTCCTTACAACAAGTGATTTTTGCACCATTACAAATAGAACGATCGCGAAATGCAGACTAGACGGTTCAAGAAAGCAAGTCAAATCATTGCCAAAGCCTCGGCTTTATGGTTATCTGTAATACTCTTATAGTAAAAACCATCGAATTCTTGAACCAAATTAGGATAAACTAATGGCAGAGAGGAATGGGGGTGCGTTTATGAAGATGTTTTTCGTTATGCTTTTATCTCTACTTGTATTTGTTTCTACAGCCCTGGCACAAGAGAGCGCCGAGGTTCTAATTGTTGGCGACCCGGACGGCCACTATAAGAGCATTCAGGCAGCTATCGACGCTGCGAATCCCGGCGATACAATAAAAATTCTTCCTGGAACGTACAAGGAGAGCCTTTCAATTAGCAAAGAGATAATGATTGAAGGCTCCTCAAGAGACGAAGTAACAATAGTGCCCGAAGAGGGAAAGGATCTCGGGATTTTCGTCAGAGGTGTGAAGAGTTTCTCGATAAAAAGTGTAACAGTTCTTGCCAGTGGCGCAGCCATAAACGTATCCAGGTCCTCTGGCCAGATCAAAGACGCCTTCATAGCGGGCGGCCGCTTCGGAATCTCTTTCAGCGGCACAGGAATGACTCTTGTTGTGGTTGATTCCTACATCACATGCTATGACGGCATGGATAACGAGGAGTATATAGAAACCAGGCTGGCCGGAATCTATGCATACGGTAATGCCACTCTGATTGCCGAAAACTCCGTTTTCGAAAGGAACGGCGTTGGAATTAGCCTCACAAATGATCTGAAGTACAACATCACAGGATGCACATTCAAAAGAAATACAGTAGGGGTTTCACTTGGTGGCAATGCTACTGGATCTATCTCTGAGAACGTGGTTACGGAGAACGTCGAAAACGGGATCTTGATCAACTCATCTTCCGAAACCAGGCTGGAGGGTAATATCTTCTTCGGAAATACCTGGCATGGTCTCGACCTTTATCTGAACCGATGCACTGAGTGTGAATGCGGAGGCGATGAATTTAACGGGACTGTTGTCGGTTCAGGAAACAGATTTGAGTCCGAAGATGAGATCTGTCCTTTAGACTTCTGGGATGAAAGCTTCTACAGCTTCGATAAGGATCTGGGCAAGGGAGTCGAACAAGACTAAGCTAGAACATTACAGTACAATTCGCTCCAACATATAGCAACCATGTTTCTTGTTTCGCTGGACGGAGCTTTTCATAGCATTCTTCTTTCAGAAGCTTTCCAGATCAAAGAATGAAAGACGGCTTGATCGTATACAATTCTTCTGTATATCTGTAATTTTAGCTCACTGAGTAATGCAACTCGCAACTTCTTTTCAGAAATGAATTTACACATTGAATGCTAGTTCATTACAGATACATCATTCAGCAAATGCATGGTATACTAATGTGCGAAGGTGCGAGATGCGGAAAATGAGACGGGACAGGTTTCACAAAACAGTTTTAATAGTCTTTACTATTGGTTTGGCTATAGCCGTGATGACAATGGTAATCACCCTGATCAACCTTACTGACGCAAATACCTCTTCAAAAGCTTTCAGAGAATATCTCGACGAGTCAAACGTTATCGAGTCCAACCCTTGAGAGAAGGTAGCTTCTGAACGCTTCTCTTTGTTCGAACAACCAGTTTGAGCCTTTCGCTCTGCGTAGGTAAAGCAATAGGTGATAGCCTTGGCATCTTTACCCCCTGCCACTTCACAGAGAAGCGACAATATTGGTTGTTTTCGCACGATACTCCATCTCCGAACTTGCTGTACCCTGGTGCATTCCAATCATGTGCTTCTGCTGGCAAAGTTAAGTATTTCAGAGGTTGAGAGAGTATTTAGAAGGAAGTTCCCAGGAATGATCGAAGATTGCGAGGATGTTCTCCAATCACTAGATGCAGAAATACTGCCCTTTCCAGACAAAAGCGAAGTGGAGCAATGTATTGAGATAATCAGAGATGATCACGATGCTCCGATTCTCGCCTCCGCTATTAGAGCTAGACCAGATGTGTTTGTCACCGGTGACAAAGACTTCTTTGAAGAGCGAGTAAGAGCATTAATCAGAGTCGCAACAAGAGAGAGATTCAAGCTCATACAAGAAAGCAAGATATGAAGCTAAGCTCTTCTGAGCCAACTTCCCCACCAATAACGTAGGATTAGCCGACACTCGACGGCGCGCTTTCTACTGCTAGCTCAAAGGTCAGCTCGGCTTGAAACGCTGTTGAGAGCATCTTGATGCTTCTTTCAGGGGAGGACCCTGGATCCTGTGTAGAAGCACTCACAGGATCTTTAGTACAGAACCCGGTACTGATTACCCGCTCTTCATAACCCGAAATTGCTCTTCTCCGAGGGCGGTTGAGCGCGACAACCAACGAGTCTTGGTCTCCAATGCGTAGTTATGAATCTCATTGACCAAACGTGTTGCCCCCTGATGGACAGAGCACTATAATAGGTTATCCGAACATAAGCGAGGTGCAGATGTGAAGAAGAGATACAAGTTGATCTATCAGTTCAAGATAATGCTTCTGGACATTACACCGCTAATCTGGAGACGAATACAGGTTCCAGACATCTACACTTTCTGGGACCTTCACGTCGCAATTCAAGATGCCATGGGCTGGTCTGACTACCATCTCCACGAATTCCAGGTCGTTGATCCAAAAAGTGACGAACTCGTATATATAGGGCTTCCAACTGAAGACGACTTCAAGGAGGTTCTCGACTGCAGAAAGTTGAGCATTTCCGATTATCTCTCTATCAATAACAGGAAGGCCTCATATCTCTATGACTTCGGCGATAACTGGATCCACGACGTTCTTCTCGAAGAGGTTCTCGGTAGAGACTTAAGTGTCAAGTACCCAAGATGCATCGCCGGCGAACGAGCCTGCCCGCCTGAAGATGTCGGAGGAGTAATGGGTTATCGCGATCTTGTTGAGGCAAAGAAGAATAAGAAACACCCGGATCGAGAAGATCTGATAGATTGGCTGGGAAGGGAATACGATCCCGAATCCTTCGATCGTATGCAGATCCACTTCGATGATCCGGACGAGCGGCTGAAGAACACTTACTGAATAAAACTAGATCGTGCTAGACCGGCGCAAAGCATTTCATCTTACATAGAATGCTATTACGGTAGTCGTCGGAAGACTCTTTCTGGCGACGACAAGATGTGGAGCGGCTCATCTCGAGAAGAGCTCCGTTGAGATCCTGCCAGTCCGAGAAAAATCTTCTCTAAAACCAGGCTGCCCGGCTCGAAGAATCAAAGCTGAACAGACTTAGAAGGCAATCGATTCTGCTAAGCAGCTTATGAAAAGCGCATCTTGGAAGCCATTTTCTTCGGAGTTCTTAAAAAGGACTCTACCCAGCCTTCCAGAAGAAAAGCGGCCACAACATACGTATTCGGAGCGAAGAATTTTCAGAGACGACCGGGTCTTTGTTCCTGGAGATTC
Organism: Mesotoga sp.; assembly: GCA_011620045.1. Classification (GTDB taxonomy): domain Bacteria; phylum Thermotogota; class Thermotogae; order Petrotogales; family Kosmotogaceae; genus Mesotoga. The sequence goes on along the minus strand of WOZY01000125.1, from coordinate 2,397 downwards.
TTCTTCCAATTTCTAGTCAGTAACTGGCGCTAACGGCTTCATCTAGCTGCCAAAGAATGTTGCCTCTCGTTATCCAGGCTTCTGAAGTTATGTAGGATAATCTTCGTCAAAATCCTCGATCGTCTTATATTCCTTGACCTCGATGTTCTCGTCACACAGTGACCTGTATTCTTCAATCGCTTCATCAAACACCCTGGCCGATCGCCGCAAATCGTTGATATCGGAATGTTTCATAAGATCGATAGATTCGCCTTCGTACTCCTCTCTCATTTCATCATAGAATCGCTGGCAACTCGCCGCAGTCATGAAAGAAATGTACTTGTTATTGGTCTTTGCAGCAAGCTTCATCTTGTTTCTCCAGTCAGAATAAATCTCCTCATATGTACCGATCAAAGCCTGCGAATCGAGTCTCTTCTTATTCTTCAATCTATGCTTTATCTCTTCGATTTTCTCTTTTGTGCAACGCATCAGTGAAGTCGCGTTCTTCTTGATCGAGCTTAGCGTGTCGGCATCTATGAGCAACCGGTAATGATCTAGAAATCCATCCGGCAATTCCCGCATCTTTTCGATCTCCTCGGGTATCCGTCTCGATCCTAGCCTCACATATGACTTGTTGACGAGATACAGGATCATTTCCAGAGAGCTGATCAATTTGGCCGACTCATATTTGGCCACGCAGTACTCTTTACTAATCACCAAATCTGCAAGAGACTTCTGCGCCTGCTCGAAATGGGTCAGGATATTACTAAGATCGCGCTCATTCAAGGGGCTGTTCAAACGTTTCGCGGCTTCCTCACGAAGCTCCATAAACCTCTGAAGATGCTTGCCGTCAAAGGTAGTAGACGATGTTCAGGTCCATCAGCCCGGAGATGTATTGTGTCGAGTACAAAGCCATGTCTTCAACCTGTTGCCAGGTCGTGCAGTAGATATCATGAGCAACGTCTCCCAATATGAAGCATGAACGCATTCTGTATCCTCTCGAATAGTTTTTCACCGTGAAGAAATCAAAATCAGACTTGTCGTGTATGTCTCCAGTGGAAAATGAGCCGTAGACGCCGATTAACGCGACCGAGTCTGGACAAACGCGCTTCGATTTCTCGATCACAGTTTTGACCATCCTTTCGTTTCTAATCAGCAGAGCCTCTTTTTTTCTTCTTATCCATAATATTCTCTCCATTTCGCATAATGACTTCCTTTACCATAGTTCGTTGCAAACACTTCTTGCTCGGTACCCGCAAGTGGGTTTCACAAAATGATTCTATCAAGCAAACTGAAATTCATCAGAAAACAAGAACTCTCCGCTAAGGACGAATGGGGGTAATCCCCTATGAGATCACTCGATCCATCTGAGCAGTCATCAGAGGTTTCTCCCGATAAGCGCAACTCCGTGATGTTACACTTGGAGTGAAGCACAGGAAGCAAAGCTGGAACATATGGGAGGTGTGCCTTGCTGGGAGCAATTGTTGGCGATATCGTCGGATCGCGGTTCGAGTTCAGCAATCACCGAAGCAAAGCCTTTGATCTATTCACGGATGACTGCTTTGCTACGGACGACAGTATAATGAGCCTTGCCGTCGCCAAAGCGATTATAAAGACTGAAAGGGCCATCGATAAATCGCAGGGAGACTACAGGCTGAGTAATAGCTATAACCGTCTGTTGGGAGAGCTTACGGTGAAATATATGCAGCAGATCGGTCGAAATTACCCAAACTGCGGTTATGGAGGAATGTTTGGACGATGGATATTCAGCGCCAAGCCGGAGCCGTACAACAGCTTCGGCAACGGAGCGGCTATGCGCATAGGCCCTGCGGGATTCACTGCGCGAAATGAATCGGAAGCAATAAGCCTCTCAAAGACGATAACCTCTGTCACTCATGACCACGCAGAAGGCATAAAGGGGGCTGAGGCGACTTCCATTGCCATTTTCCTTGCGCGTCAAGGCTTCTCAAAGGGTGATATTTGCGCCAGGATCTCAAGAGATTACTACTCTTTGGATTTCACAATCGACGGGATTCGACCAACATACACTTTCAATGAAACCTGTCAGGAAACAGTGCCACAGGCCATACAGTGCTTCCTCGAATCGGATTCATTCGAAGACGCCGTCCGCACGGCAGTTTCGCTTGGCGGAGACAGCGACACAATCGCGGCAATAACCGGAGCGATAGCCGAGGCTTACTACGGCATTCCAGACGACATAAGAAACAAGGCACTGTCCTATCTAGACGGAGAACTCCTTGCGATCTTCTTTGAATGGGAAGATTTCGTGAAATCATAAGAACTATCGATAGCGAGATTTGGAATTGACCGTGGTTGCGGGTTGCAGGTTGGGGCTAGGAAAGAACAAAGGAGCAGTTCCAAGTTGTGAGTTGCATGTTGCAAGGAAATTCACTTCGA
>WOZY01000031.1 GCA_011620045.1 Mesotoga sp. | reverse complement strand
GTACTGAACCAAGCGGTGGCTTTCTCTTTTTGAAAAGACCCTTCTGATTCATCTGCGCACCTCCCTGTAGAAAAAACAACTGAACGGAAAATTGGTTGTATTGCCTTCATCATTCTAGCATTGAGTCTTCAGAAAAATGTTCTTAAATCACTTCGCGTCGTTAAGATAGAGGCTGTCAGAGAGTTTTCCGATTTGCATCTTAAGGAGTATAGTTGGATCGTAGCCAAGAAATCGGGGTCCCTAGGAGGGAAACGTGTGAAAGGTCTTCGTTCTGTTCATTGCCGCTTTTTTGTTCAAACATTTCTTTCTTCATTCGAAACGGTATGAAACAAGGAGTATCCCACTTCTCAGAAAAACAACAATGGAAGCTTTATTCCATCGATTATGAGGAAGCAAAAGAGATAATCTTGAGTCACTTTCCACATCTAGCGTCCGATGATGAAATCTGGGCTTTCATTGAGAAGAGAGACATCAAGAGAAGGTTGGTCGCTAACTCGTGGAAGTTTTTCAGCCAGTTCGAAGACAACCTATTGTACAGAGATCTTGAATTTGTCAGTCAAGAAAAGTCATGGGCCTCGCGGTTCAATGAAATTGTCAGATTTATGCTTTGCGAGTACCATGAAACAGCTCAGGGATCCGCAGACTTCAATACTGGATTGTACCCATATTTCGATCCTAGAAGTTTCTTGGCTGAATTCCAAATCGAGGTTGAAAGATGTAGACTTCCAGGCAAGGGTTACCTAAGAATCTGGCTGCCTCTTCCACTGCTCAGCCCAAGCCATGATGGCGTTGATATACTGAAGGTATCTCCACTCGAAGTACCGGCGGGTTATCCCAGACTGGATGGGAATATCGGATACGCTTTTTTCGAATTTGATCTTCCTTCAGTAATAGTGAATTTGGAAATATCAATAATATTCTCTTTCATACAACAGTTCGTCATCGATCCTGCGACTGTCGGAGAATACGATACTGAAAGCGTTTTTTTCAGAGAATATACAGCATCTTTCGGCAATATCTATTTCGACGAGAGTTTCACAAGTCTTGTAAAGTCGATTGTGGGAGAAGAGACTAATCCGCACTTGCAGGCGAAGAAACTCTATTACTACGTTGTAGAAAATGTCCACTACAGTTTCATGGCACATTCGGCAAATGAAGCAGGCGGAATCCCAGAAAGCCTCTATGCTTATGAGCATCACTTTGGCGATTGCGGGATGCAGTCAATGTTTTTTGCAGCTTTGTGCAGACCTATAGGTATCCCGGCAAGAACACCTGGTGGGTTTCAGCTTTTCTCAGGTCAGCTGGGTTCACACTTCTGGGCCGAATTCTTTCTGCCAAACTACGTTTGGGTTCCTGTCGACAATTCGGCCGGACAGCTCGCGAACTACGCTCTGAATGTGACCGATGATGAGCGGAAAGTATTCATTGACTTCTTTTTTGGGAATCAAGAACCTCTTAGGATGATTGTCCAGAATTCGGTAAATAGGGAACCGAAAGAGGACCTCTTGATATCCAATACCTTAGCCTTGCAATGCAGTTGCTATTTGTTGATTGTGAAATCGCTAATGAAGATCCTTCTGTTTCTTTCGCTGTTCTGGAAGGATTTTCAGTAAACACATCACTGATGCGTTAGGGACGCGCGAGTCCAAAGTCTCCTGAACTGTAGAGAAGTTAAGAATCTAGATCTGCCTTCCAACTGAAGAGAGGTGAGTCAGTATGAAAGTTTCAAAAGTATGTTTCCTCTTTATCTTTGTAATCGTTGTTGGCGCTTCCTTTGCATGTACGACACTCATTGTAACTAAAGGTGCAAGTGCTGATGGATCAATGATTGTTGCTCATTCAGACGACAACGATCTCGCCGATCAGAGAATAGTCTATGTCCCTGCCCAAGATCATGAACCCGGATCATTTAGACCTGTTTATTGTACGGCAGTCGCGACAGGCGAATTCCCTCAGTATAACAGCTTTATTTATCCAAGGATTGTGTCGGACAGAGCTCCTGCCTATGATACATCTGGCTATCCAGCTTCAATTCCAATAGGAATGATTCCCCAAGTAGCACACACATATGCCTATTTCGACGGCTCATACGGGATAATGAACGAACATCAACTGATGTTTGGCGAATGCACAAACGGAGCAAAGGTTCAGATCGGCCCCGAACCTGGGAAAAGGATTTTCTACTCCTCGGAGCTTTCTCGAGTTGCTCTGGAACGCTGCAAAACTGCTCGAGAAGCCGTTGAAATGATAGGTTTTTTGATTGAAGAATATGGATACTACGGTACAGGTGAAACACTGCCTGTCGCCGATCCAAACGAAGCGTGGATCATTGAGATGGCTCCTTCTCCTGAAGGTACAGGAGGACTTTGGGCTGCAAAAAAGGTTCCCGACGGAGAAGTCTTCGTGGCTGCAAACCAATTCCGAATAAGGGAAATCGATCCCGAAGACTCCGATTTCCTTTTCGGAAAGACTCTTCACGAAGTTGCAGAGAAATTCGGATGGTGGAATCCCGAAGATGGCCTTCTTGACTGGCTGAAAACTGTGAGTCTTGGAGAATACAATCACCCCTACTACTCCTTGAGGAGAGTATGGCGTCTTTTCTCCCTAATCTCTCCCAGCCTAAACCTTTCTCCCTGGGTAGAAGACGGTTTCACAAGAGAATATCCATTCTCGGTAAAACCGGACAGAAAGCTCTCAGCAAGTGACGTGATGAACCTATACCGGGATCACTATGAAGGAACGGAGTTTGACCTAACAAAAGGGATTGCCGCCGGTCCATTTGGTTATCCAGACAGGTTTTACGGCCCCTACGACGGACAGGGTGACGTTGGAGATCCTTCGCGCCAACTTGAAGGCGCTTGGGAAAGACCTGTATCAGTAACATATTGTGGATACACTTTCGTGTGTCAGGGAAGAGAATGGCTTCCAGATCCCATCGGAGGAATAATGTGGCTAGGCCTCGATAAGCCTGCGGACACTTGTTTCATTCCCTTCTACACAGGAGTCAGTAATCTGCCTGATTCTATTCAAGTCTGCGATACTTCAAACTTCAGCAGGGACAGCGCCTGGTGGGCGTTCAATTTTGTGTCCAACTGGGCCGCTCTAAAATATAGTTACATGCACGAAGAAATCAGACTAATGCAACAGAAATATGAAGCTCTTTCTCTCAGTCGCCTTCCGGAAATCGAATCAAGTGTTGCCTCGATTCTCCCGACAAAACCTAGGGAGGCTGCTGAGTATCTTTCGCGATTCTGTTCAAGAAACTCTCAAGAGATTGTCCAGGCCTGGTGGGAATTCTCAGAGTATTTGATAGTGAAGTATAACGATGGGTTCATGAGCGAGAAAGGCAATATGGCCCAGCCAACAGGCTATCCAAAAGAATGGCTAGACAAAACAGATTGGTCTGAAGGACCGACCTCTTACGAGAAGAAATGAAACATCTCACCCCTCCAAAAGCGGGGCTTATTCTACGCCCTCTCTTGGAGGGGTGTACTTTATACCGATATTCCATGCCTTTCCAAGGTGCATACCAATAGACCAGTAGGAGTTATCGTAGACTGAGAACGTCACTGGACTGATCTTCCTTATGTCTGGAAGACCGTCGACAAGGCACGACTCTGCACAATATGTTTGAATAACTTCGCCGACGAATGTCACGTGTACTCCACCAAATTCAGAACTCTTGACCAACTTGCATTCCATATTCAAAGGCGCTTCTTCGATCATTGGAACGCTTCCACTTTCTCCAAAGAAAGTGCCGAAAAGCTCGGACTTGTCAGTGGTCTTTCCGGAGTAGATTCCCATATAATCTACACCTCTAAGCATGTCGAGAGAGGGGACATTCACACTGAAGTAACCGGACTCCTCAATATTCTTACAGCTAAGCCTGGTCTTTGCCAAAGAAATCTGGAGCATTGGCGGTTGAACTTCAACAACCCCACAAAAGGCAACTGTAGTGTAATTAGGCCTATCTTCGTTCATCGTACCAACCACTATTAATGGCATAGGATAAAGATATACTCCCGGTCCAATTCTGTCTTTCAAGCGATTCACCGTTCTTTCTTAAAACTAACGAACTATAGGATGATCACAAAGCTCTATGATGTGAACTTTCCGTAAATCCATTGTACTCGATTTTTTCTCATAAAAGCAAGCCGTCTCCTGCTGAGAGTTCTGAGATAATCGTCTAATCTGCCACGAGGACAAAGGATTCTGAGGACAGATGCACCAGGTTGAATCGAAGATTACTTGATAAACTGTATATGGTTTATGCTGATTGTATAATTGGCTGTAGAAAGAAAGGAGGGATTTTGTGGAAAACATGTATGACAATGTTGCGTGGGTTGACTTTGATACTTTAGAAGCCTTTATGAAAGATGTTTTTGTTGGTGTCGGCGTTCCTGAAGAGGATGCAAGTGTTTGTGCCAATGTTCTCATAACTTCAGACAAGAGAGGAATCGACTCACATGGAATAGGCAGGTTGAAACCAATCTACGTTGATCGCATTAGGTCAGGAATTCAGAATCCAGTCACAGAGTTTGAGATTATTAGAGAAAGCCCCACGACAGCTGTAATTGACGGGCACAACGGCATGGGACATGTTGTCGCTTACAAATCAATGAAGCTCGCAATTGAGAAGGCGAAGACCTATGGAATGGGTATGGTGGCGGCGCGCAATTCGACACATTACGGAATAGCTGGCTATTATCCAATGATGGCCATTGAAAAGGGGATGATAGGAGTTACTGGCACGAATGCTCGCCCATCTACTGCGCCAACTTTCGGAGTGGAGAATATGCTGGGAACTAATCCACTCACTTTCGGGATTCCCACAGACGAAGACTTCCCCTTTGTTCTCGACTGCGCCACTTCTGTGGCTCAGAGAGGAAAGATTGAAGTCTATGCCAGAGCTGGCAAGGAGCTGCCTGAAGGTTGGGTGATTGGTCTTGATGGTAAACCGAGAACAGATACTCAGCAAATTCTGATTGATCTCACAAGAGGGAAAGCCGCTTTGACTCCGCTGGGAGGTATTGGTGAGGAAACTGCCGGATACAAGGGATATGGCTACGCTACAGTAGTTGAGATTCTTTCGGCTGCTTTGCAGGCAGGCAGCTATTTGAAGATGCTGACGGGTGTAGGGTCTAATAGTGAAAAGAGGCCTATTCCAATAGGACATTTCTTCATTGCAATAGATATCGAACCGTTCACACCAGTAGAAGAATTCAGAAAACTTGCAGGTGATATCCTCAGAGAGCTTAGGGCATCGAAGAAGGCCCCCGGTCAAGAGCGGATCTTTACCGCTGGCGAGAAGGAATACCTCGCATGGCAGTCAAGAAAGGACAAAGGAGCCCCTTTGGATGAGAGTTTGAGGAAACAACTAGTGCAGCTTAGGGATGAGCTGGGGCTTGATAAATACAGATTTAGCTGGGAATGACGATGCACCGGGGGAGGTGAATTGTCCGTTAAGGACTTATCACATGAAAATTGGGGTTATTGGATTTGGAGCGGCGTCAATAGGCTTCTTGAGTGAGGTGATTGATGAGAATCATGAGATTCACATTCTTGAACGCTCAAAGGATATTTTTAGTTCAAGCATAAGCGGAATAAGGTCTGATGGAAAGATTTTCGTATCAGATACTATGGGCGGCGACATGGAGATTCCACTCTCCATTCAGAAAAGTGTGGTTGATTTCTATCTGGAAAAACTGCATTCCGAAGACAAGCTCAACGTCAAAACAGGTACATCCTTTGACAGAAAATCCTCATTCTTCGACCTTTTCTATGAAAAAGGGTTTGAGCCTGTGAACTCGAGGTTTTGGCATATAGGGACCGATAAACTGGGTTCGGTTCTTACAAGGATTTTCGACGAATTCTCAAAGAGAAAGAACGTCCACTTTCACTTTGGCTCGAGGGTTGATGAAATCGACATTGAAAAGGAAAGAATTGTTCTTAGAGGAGAGGGATTCGAAGCCGAGTTTGATTATGTAGTAGTTGCTGTGGGCAGGAGTGGTCACTCGCTTATAAAAAAGGTAGCAGGTCGATATCCGGAGATCGTCGCATCCAGTAACACGGTAGATATTGGAATCAGATTTGAACTTCCCGACCATGTCGTAGAAGAGATAAATAATGAGATGTACGAATTCAAGGTTAGATTGAAGACCAAGACAGGATATACAGTGAGAACTTTCTGCAATAACCCATCTGGAAAGGTCGTTCTGGAGAACTACGACGATTTTGTGACCGTGAACGGCCACTCCAATTCTGGAGGGAGTTCAGAGAGCACGAACTTCGCAATACTTTGCACGACGCGTTTCACCGAACCTTTTCGTGATCCAATAGGTTACGGCTCATATATAAGCAGATTAAGCAACATTCTTGCCGGTGGCAGGAAAGTGATTCTACAGACCTATGAGGACTTCATACAGACCAAGAGAACAAAGAGGTTGGGAAGGGTTAAACCTACGTTACCGGAAAGCGATTTCATTTTGGGTGACATAAATCTTGTGTTGCCCAGGAGAATATCTGTTTCCATTACCGAGTTTATTGAGAAACTCAGCGAGGTAATTCCTGGAGTATCTTATCCTGACAATCTTATGTATGCCGTTGAAGTCAAGTTTTACTCGAATAAGATAAACAATGGTCGATATAAGAATCTAAAGTTCATCGGTGATTGCAGTGGTCACACAAGATCCATAACATATGCAACTGGCCATGGAAGGCTTCTGGGCTCTTCTCTCAAACAGGAATTAGCATTGAAACGCTGTCCGTAAGACAAATGCTTCGCAGGAAGAGCTGTTCCTTATCGAAAGAAGCCAGTAGCTCCATTATCGTACCACCAATCCTACGTCAGTAGGTACAGATTCTGTATTCAAACCTAAAAAGAGACGATGCGGGAAATCCTGATCAGAGGATTTCAAATCGACTCGGTTAGCTTCACTTGTTGTGATGATGCTAGTGCAGATCAAGAACTCATATTTGCCAAACAGGATGATACTCTTGAGAACTGAAATGCTTAATACTTAATGTAATATATAAGCAAATAAAAATATACATTTCTACTGAACTATTGGTTCAATATAGGGGTCTCAATCCTTGTAAAACCGAGATGAAAGACAAATTGATTCTAGCAAGATAGCAAGACCAGTGCAAAGCACACCTACACCCTTTTAAGTGCAACCCGTCCTCATAGTACCCGAATTATGTATGGAAGATCAACCGGAAGGGTCCGATCGTAGATCGGACCCTTGTTTTGAAGGGAGGATCGAGTGGTGAAGGTAGTAAACACTATCGTTTTTTTTGGCACAAGAGACCTGAGTATTACGAGTTCATTCTACAAAGATTTGATAGGACTTGAACTGTTCAGAGATCAGGGGACATGCCAGATTTTCTTCACCGTGGGCGGTGGTATGATTGGTTTTTGTCATCATCTTCAAGTGAGTCCTAGAGAAGATAATCCAATAATAACTTTACTTACCGATGAAGTTGATGAGTTCTACAAAAGATTGATCAAAGCGGGTGTTGAATGTACCGAGC
>WOZY01000103.1 GCA_011620045.1 Mesotoga sp. | reverse complement strand
CCTATGGAAAGAGGATACGTCACTACTATCGGAAACTCGCTTAGGAGGGTTCTTCTCTCATCGATACCGAGTATGGCGATCACCAGACTAAAAATACCTGGGAAGTACCACGAATACGATGTTATCGACGGAGTCAAGGAAGACATTCTCGAAATCATACTCAATTTCAAGAAAGTTCAGCTTAAACCGGCTCTTGAGTTTTCTGATGCGGTCAAGCTGACACTTGAAAAGGCTGGACCCGGCGTTATCACCGCCGGTGATATCAAGACTCCTACCGGTGTTGAGGTGGTTAATCCATCGCAGTATATCGCTACTCTAAACTCAGATTCAGTTGTTTACATCGAGCTTTTTGCCGAGATCGGAAGAGGTTTCGTCCCCGTATCGGAAATGGAGATCGAGCATGACGTAGAGATGATATATATCGATGGTATCTTCAGTCCTGTAATGAAAGTGAATTTCCAGACAGAGAACGTTCGTGTCGGCAAAAGAACAGACTATGACAAGTTGGTTCTTGATGTATGGACGAAAAAGTCGATAACTCCTTCAGATGCCTTGATGAGAGCTACTGACATTCTGATGAGGCACTTCGAAGTAGTTTCCAGTGGTCTTGGTCAACCATCTACAGGGCTTACTGGTTCGACATTCGAACCGGAAGAAGATGAGACGGTCGTCGAAGAGACCGAAGTGAGCACGGAAGCACCGCAGGCTGAAGAACAGGATTCGAACTCCCTTGCGGCCAAAAAGGTTGAAGAGCTTGATCTTTCCGTGAGATCTCTCAACTGTCTAAAACGCGATAAAATAAACACGATAGGCGATCTTCTTGACAAAAGTGAGGCAGATCTTCTTAAGATCCGGAATTTTGGTGAGAAGTCAATGCTCGAAGTTGTGAAGAAGATGAGAGACAAGTTCAACATCGTACTCAAGAAAGAATGATTCTGAGGAGGCCTATTAGCCATGCGTCATAGAGTTAGTGGAAGCAAACTGAATATGCCCCACAGCCAGAGGGTCGCTTTGATGCGAAATCTGGCCAGGGAGCTTTTTGAACACGGAACAATCGTGACAACTGTTACCAGAGCTAAGGAAGTGAGGCCTTTCGTCGAAAACATCATTACTAAGGCAAAGAAGGCTTCGATACTATCCACGGAAATTGTTTCAATGGGTCCGGATAATGCAGAGACTCAGGAGCTAAAATCAAGAAATCTTGCCCTAAGACGTGAGATTAACAGAAACTTCAACGACCGAAAACTTGTCAGGAAGATATGTGATGAGTTGGCAGTCAAGTACCGTGAAAGAAACGGTGGATACACTAGGATAGTGAAATTAGGCATGCGAAGGGGCGACGCAAGTGAAATGGCTGTTCTTCAGTTGATTGATAATGAAGAAAGGCAGAACAAAAAGCCCGAGAAGAAAACTGAAAAGAAACAAGAGAAAAAATGATGGCTACCGCAAGGTAGCCATTCTTCGGAGGTTTGGCGATGAAGATATTCCTTGATACGGCAAATATTGAAGATATCAGGGAAGGGATGAAACTGGGACTCGTTGATGGAGTCACCACTAATCCCACTCTGGTTTCAAGAGAAAATGCCAAGTTTGAAGATCGTGTTGTCGAAATCTGTGAAACAGTTGAGGGGCCGGTGTCTGCGGAAGTTACCGCGACAGATTATGAAAACATGATCTCTCAGGCGCGCGAATTGGCCTCTCTTAGCGAGTACGTTGTTGTGAAGATCCCAATGACAAGAGATGGGATGCGCGCGGTAAAGACCTTGAGCGGCGAAGGAATCAAGACAAATGTCACCTTAATTTTCAATTCTCTCCAGGCAACGCTTGCAGCAAAGGCTGGTGCAACCTACGTCAGCCCGTTTGTCGGAAGGTTGGACGATATCGCGAGTGGCGGTATGGGAGTTGTTGAGGAGATTGTCAAGATATTTGCCAACTACGGTTACAACACTGAGATAATTGTCGCCAGCGTTAGGCATCCAATGCACGTTCTTGAGGCAGCTTTGATGGGCGCAGATATCGTAACCATACCTTTCGAAGTACTTCTGAAGCTATTTGGTCACCCGCTTACTGATATCGGAATAGAGAGATTCACAGAGGACTGGAAGCGCTATAAGAAACAGCAAGGTCAGTAAGCTTTGAATTTTGCTGCTTTAGTGGTATATTATTCGTGAAAGAACTGGTACCTCACCGGAGACGGATCTCCCAAGCTTTCTTACAAATACTGTTAGCTTCACAATTTTGGCAATTCCTAAGACACGGAAGGAGGGTAGGTGCATTCTTCCTGCGGCGGACTGAATGTACCGTCAAATTTGAGCCCAAGAAAAAAGAAAACTGAAGAAACACCAACTGAACTTGAGGAAAAAACTGTCACCGAAAAAAAGACAACAAGAAAGAGAACGACTAGAAAGAAGACTGAACCGGAGAGGACCGAAGAGAATCAGGAATCTGTAAAGACTCCTGTTGGACAGACTACTGAGGAGAAAAATGTAGTTGAAATTATCTCTAGAGAAGATCCCAGAGACTCCAAAGTGGAGAACTCTGCGCCCAAGGAAGCTGGAAAGGAAAGCGTTTCGAACGACGTAAAAGAAATCCCCAGGAAGGAAAGAGAAAAGGACAAAGACAAAGACAAAGACAAAGATAACATCAGGGAAGTGGAAATCGACATCTCTCAGCTGCAGGCAATGCCCATAAGAGAGGTTTATAAGCTTGCGAGGAAGTACGATGTGCAGGGTTATACCCAGATGGCCAAGAAGGATTTGATTTTCGCCGTTCTCAAGGCTCAGACCGAATCATATGGTTACTTCTTTGATCAGGGTGTGCTGGAGATTACGGACGGAGGGTATGGTTTTCTAAGAACTCTCGACAACAACCTTCTCCCCAGCTCAAATGACATTTATGTTAGCCAGTCGCAGATCAGAAGGTTTAATCTCACCAGCGGCGATACAGTTGCAGGCCAGGTGAGGCCACCGAAAGAAGGAGAGAAGTATTTCGCGCTCCTGAGAATAGAAGCTATTAATCACAAAGCGATCAACTTCGCAGCTGAGAGAATTACCTTTCAGAATCTGACGCCTATTCACCCAGAAGAAAAGCTTATCACGGAAACAGAACCTCACATTATGAGTACGAGAATTGTCGACCTCTTTTCTCCAATAGGAAAGGGACAGAGAGGTCTGATTGTCTCTCCTCCTAAGGCTGGGAAGACGATATTGCTAAAGGAACTCGCAAATGGAATCGCTGAAAACCATCCCGATACAGTCAGAATAATTCTGCTGATCGATGAAAGACCAGAAGAGGTTACCGATCTCAGAAGGAGTTCAAATGCACATGTGATTGCCGCTCCATTCGACATGCATCCCGAGAAACAGATCAGGGTTGCCGAAATGACTATTGAGATGGCCAAGCGATTAGTGGAGTTCAACTACGATGTGGTCATCCTCCTTGACAGCATTACGAGGCTGGCAAGAGCCTACAATCTCTATGTTCCGCCAAGTGGAAAGCTTCTGTCTGGAGGAGTAGACCCTTCGGCACTGTACAAGCCGAAGTACTTCTTTGGTGCAGCAAGAAATATCGAAGAAGGCGGAAGCCTTACAATCATCGCAACGGCTCTTGTTGAAACGGGAAGCAAGATGGATGAGGTAATATTTGAGGAATTCAAGGGTACTGGAAACATGGAATTGATCCTTTCGAGGCAGCTTGCCAATAAGAGAATGTTCCCTTCGATCAACCTCACCCTCTCCGGTACTAGGAGAGAAGAACTTCTTCTTCCTTCTGACATTCTGAGAAAGGTCTGGGTTCTCAGAAGAATGCTTTCATCAATGTCTGAAGAAGAGGGTCTGAGACTAATCATGGATAAACTGCGGGGAACGGCCACAAATGAAGAGTTCCTGGACTTGATAGAGATGGAGAAAAAGCAGTACTAGACGGGAGATGTCAATGGCTGAGCACGTAATCGGAATCGATCTGGGTGGTACCGAGACTAAGATTGGAATCGTACAAGAAGATGGAAAGATTATCGAAAAAAGGATGATTCCTACAAAGGTGTTCGACGGAAGAATCGCCGTCGTGACAAGAATAGGTGACGCAGTTGAGGAACTCCTTCACGAATCTGGAATGAACTCCTCCGATGTTATCGGTATTGGTGTCGGATCGCCGGGATCGATTGACCACGAAACCAGCACCGTCTTGTTCTCGCCAAACCTTCCAGACTGGTCGGGATTTGGACTAGCCGCGATGTTGGAGAAGATTACGTGAATTAAGACGTTCATCGAAAACGATGCGAATTCCTTCATCCTTGGGGAGTGGGCATTCGGAGAGTTCAAAGGAAGTCAGCATATGTTGGGACTCACTCTAGGGACCGGTGTCGGAGGAGGAGTAATTACTCATGGAATGCTAATGACAGGGAGCCTGGGCTATGGTGGTGAACTTGGACACACTATTGTGGAACCCGGGGGTCCGCTCTGTGGATGCGGTTCTCATGGATGCCTTGAATCGCTTGCGTCAGCAACCGCCATCGTTAACATGGCCAGGGAGTTTTCGAAGAGATTTCCCGAGTCTTTGATTTTTGCCTCGCCCGAGATAACTGCAAAAGTAGTCTTCGATTCCGCGCGAGCTGGTGATCTTGCAGCAACGATTGTTGTTGAAAGAGCAACGAGGGCTCTAGCAACGGCAATAGGTAATTACATACACGTATTCAATCCCGAACACATAATAATTGGCGGTGGAATTAGTAAGGCGGGAGATTTGCTCATTGACAGCATACAGAAAAAGATGCCAGAATACGTAATGCCATCTTTCCACGGAACCTTCAGTATAACCTTGAGTAAACTTGTGGAAAATGCAGGAATAAAAGGAGCCGCTTCAATAGTGTTCTACAGGATAAGTTGATCCTTCAGTTCTTGGGTTAGAATGTGAGCTTGCCTGGTCGGTTCAGGTATTCTGTACTTGCCTGTAGTTTTCAAGACGAGATCAACTGCAGATTCTGGAGTAATTCGATTCCCTGGCGAAACGAAAACTGGTTTCACACCTTTCCTTGTGCAAACGGCATATCCAAGAAGTCGTCCATCGGGATCGTGAATTGGGGCCTTCTCTCCCTTCTCTTCAGGGTGGCCTTTCAATTCACCGTATAGAAGACTTTTGGCGATTCCAATGGTTGGTTTCTCCACAAAGAGACCAATGTGAGAAGCTATACCAATACCCCTTGGGTGCGCTATTCCATGTCCATCAAAGAAGATCAGGTCGACTTCAGGGGATTTCGAGAGAGCCTTCACTATCGGCGGGCCTTCTCTGAAAGATAGAAGTCCCGGAATGTAAGGTGTATCGATTTTCTCAACCGAGTGGAAGTAGTCAATCACGCGTAGCGATCGAAATTCCATAATCACAACTACGGCGAGGGCGATATCTCTTGAAGGGAAGGAAACATCGACGCCGGCTATCAGTTCGGGCTGGCCTGCGTAATCCTCAAATACGAGGCGCTTCCTAAGCCTCCTCTGCAAATCGATAGCCTGAATTGGTTCCATCACCCAAGTGTGAATATTCGCTGTGTTCATAAGTACTGCTCCTCGACAGAAGGAATCTATCGTCGTCGCTTCTCATAATGATTATGCCATATAGATGTTATAATTTATAAAAGCTAATCAAGTGGAGGTGTATGATGAAATTTGTCGCAGCTCGTTCCGAAATCCTCACGAGATTAGAGTCGGTTTCTGGGGCAGTCGCTCCAAAAAATGTCAAGCCGATTCTTTCAGGCATATATTTCTCAATGAAGGATGAGTCGACAATTAAGCTTGTAGGTACCGATTTAGAGACAGCAATCACTACCGAGCTGAAACCAAAGCATATAGATGGAAGCTGCAATTTCGTTATCGATGCGCATTTGGTTCTCGAGATAGTCAGGAATCTGCCTGAAGGAGAAGTTATCTTTGAGACGGAAGAAACTAACATGGTTATCCGAATGGCAAGTGCACGTTTCACTCTTCCAACAATGAACCCTGATGATTTCCCGGATATCGAGCCAGCAGCGGGGGGACTTGACTTCACAGTTTCCGTATCTTCAGTTGAGCTGATGGTTGAAAGAGTCATCTTTTGCGCAGCCAGAGACGAGTTCATGAGAAACTTGAACAGTGTCTACTGGGAATTTGATGACGGGTATCTTCGTCTTGTGGCTGCGGATGGTTTCAGAATGGCCCTTTCCGAGGAGAGAATTGATCTTAACATTGATGATCACTTTTTGCTGACGTTGAAGAGCATGAGGGATCTTCAGAACAGCCTGAAAGCCGCAATGTCTGATGTTATGAAGATAACTTACGATGGTTCGCGCGTGCAGTTCTCCTTTGATGGAACCGAAATAGTGACTAAAGTAGTTGATGCGGAGTTTCCTGACTATAGAAAAGTCCTTCCAAAGTCATTCAAAGCAAGAGTGGTGATCCCGACAGAGACTTTTTCTGATGCTGTTAGAAGAGCATCGATTGCCGCAAGACTTGGATCCGATTCGGTCAAGTTTGAGATAGACGATGAGCAGTTCAAGATTATTGCCAGAAGTCCAGACCACGGAGAATCAGTCGAGGTTATTGGAGTGAACAAAGAGGGTGACAACATCGTTATAGCATTCAATCCCAGATTCCTTTCTGAGTCGGCGAAGAAGATTGATTCCGACTCGGTGGAACTGAATTTTGTCGACTCGAACAGCCCGCTCCAGATGAACCCTGTAGATGTGCAGGGATACACTTATATCATAATGCCGATTAGGCTCATATGAATATCAGGGTAGGAATCGGTTATGATGTTCATCCGATAATAGTTGGGAATAAGGGATTATTTCTTGGAGGCGTAAGAGTATCTGATTCCCTTTACCTTTCTGGTCACTCTGACGGCGATGCTCTTTGTCACGCGATTGTGGACGCAATTCTGGGCGCAGCATCTTTGGGGAATATCGGTACTGAGTTTCCAGAGAACGACTTGAATAGAGATCGAAGAAGCTTGGAGTTTCTATCTGAGATAACAGGAGCGATAAAGGGACGTTGGCAACTGCTGAATATCGATACAGTTGTCGTTATAGAAAGCGTGAAACTGGCTGGCTTTGTTGGATCAATGATCGAAAATGTTGCTGAAGCTCTTGGAGTGGGAAGCGAGTTCGTGAATATCAAACCAAAGTCCGGGAACGGCAGCAGCCCTGATTTTGTTCATGCCCATGCAGTCTGTCTTTTGAGAGAGGTGGAGTGAGAAATGCCTGATTTCCGTTATGAAGTGATCAACATCAAAGGAAGGCCCGAAAAAGGCAAGCTCACCGCAAATTCCAAACTAGAGGCACTCCAAATCCTCTCCAGCAGGGGCTATGTTGTCAGTTCCATTAAGCAGTCATCATCGACTCGCAGCTTAACTAAGGCTTCGTTGTTTCCCGCCTCTCAGAAGGAAGTCAGTATCTTTTCGAGACAGTTGGCCACGATGGTTTCCTCTGGTGTCAGGATAAGAGAAGCGCTTCAGGTTCTTTCGACTCAGGTTCTGTTTTCTAGAAGATTCAGAAAGATCATCGCCCGTGTTGTTTTAGACATAGAGGGCGGAATAAGTTTCAGTGAG
>WOZY01000295.1 GCA_011620045.1 Mesotoga sp. | reverse complement strand
TTATTAAAAATATAGAAAGAGCAATCAGCCAGTCGAGGTCGTCCAGTGAAAGAGATAAAGTTGCGGCAGTTAAACGCCTGAACGAACTGAAGAGGGAAGTTGAACTCTTCGGAGATGCTGCTACTGATAAGCGAGATTCGGTGATTCCAGCTATTGGTGACTCGGTGAAGCTAATAGACAGCGGCGCAGAAGGGACAGTTCGTGAATTTGATGGAGACAGAGTAGTTATTGACTCGGGGAAAATCACATTGAAAGTTCCGTTGTCACGGGTCCAAGTTATTGGAAAAGTCACCGCTGAATCCGTTATGTCATCTCTTGAATTAGAGAACCAGAACATAAGTCAGGAAATAGATATAAGAGGCAGTGTCACCGAGGATGTTCCGATAATTATCGACGATTTCATTCAAATGCTGAAGACAAATGGTAAGAATCAGGGTTACATAATTCATGGAAAGGGTACTGGCAAGCTTGCTGAAGGGGTATGGAGCTACTTGAGGCGTACAAGAGGTGTTAAGAGCTTTAGAATTGGAACGCCTTCAGAAGGCGGGAGCGGCGTAACCGTTGTGGAGGTCTGAGAAGGATTATGCGTACTGGGATCGACATTATCAATATTTCGCGTATGACGGAAGCCGTTGCGAAGAGAATTCTCGGGAAGGAAGAAAGAGAGATCTTTGACGGTTTGGGGAATGAACGCAGAAGGATAGAGTTTGCTGCTGGCCGTTTCGCAGCCAAAGAGGCATTTGTAAAGGCATCGGGGCGTAAGGACATTGAGTTTTCGAAGATTCAGTTTCTGGTCGACGAAGAGGGAAGACCGATTCCCTCTGAAGAACTGAAGCGGCTACTGAGTAACGTCGGTCTGACGGTCAGCATCTCTCACGAGCGAGAATATGCCGTAGCAGTCGTGATCCTCTTCGGGAGGGGTTAGCGTGATTCCATTTGAAGAGGCAAAGAGGAGAATCGAAGAGCTTAGAAAAGAGATTGATCGCCATGCTCATAAATACTACGTTCTCGATGATCCAGAAATATCTGATGTGGAATACGATCGTCTAATGGAGGAACTTACTGAACTTGAAGATCAATACCCTGAACTGAAGACTCCCGATTCACCAACAGTACGGGTTGGTTTGAGGCCAATTGATTCCTTCAAAGAGGTAGTTCATGAGCATAGACTTTTCTCCCTGGACAACACTTATTCAGCGGAGGAGGTAATTCAGTTCGACAAAAGGATCAGAGAGGCACTGAACGTTGATTCGGTACAGTATGTCTGTGAACTCAAAATTGATGGGCTTTCTATCTCTCTGAAGTACGAAGACGGTTTGCTGCTGAGAGGTGCAACGAGAGGAAACGGTTTTGTCGGAGAAGACGTTACCGAGAATATAAAAGCCATCAAATCTATTCCCCTCAGATTGAGGAAGAACCTTTCGATAGAATTGAGGGGAGAGGTGTATTTACCAAAGGATGTCTTCAACGAGCTCAACAAAGTTCGTGCAGAGAGTGATCTTCAGTTGTTTGCAAATCCTCGAAACGCTGCCGCGGGAACGCTCAGGCAGCTCGATCCCAGGGAAGTATCCAAACGAAAGCTAAGTGCATTTTTCTACCAGATTGTTGAACCTGAAAAGTTTGGACTGAAGAGCCAGAGCGAGCAGCTTGAGTTTCTGAGGACAATCGGGCTGAAAGTTGAGCCGAATTTCGAGGTAGCAGATGGCACAGAAGACGTGATCGAATTCTGGAAGAAATGGTCCGGACTGAAATCCAGTTTGAACTATGCAGTTGACGGAACGGTCGTGAAAGTGGAAGATCTTCATTTGCAGCAAGAACTGGGGTACACTACGAAGGCACCCAGGTGGGCCATAGCCTTTAAGTTTCCGGCCGAGCAAGCCACTACCAAGCTTACGGGCGTAACTCTGGGAGTAGGAAGGCTGGGCACAATAACGCCTGTAGCCGAACTTGAACCGGTTCAACTGGCCGGAACAACCGTTAAAAGAGCAAGTATGCATAATTTCGATTTTGTCCGTGAAAAGGATATAAGGATCTTTGACACAGTAATTGTAGAAAAGGCGGGCGAAATCATTCCGCAGATAGTGAAAAGCATCCCCGACAAGAGAACCGGCGAGGAGCAAC
Source organism: Mesotoga sp. (assembly GCA_011620045.1). GTDB lineage: Bacteria > Thermotogota > Thermotogae > Petrotogales > Kosmotogaceae > Mesotoga. Next base: position 5,452 of record WOZY01000295.1, on the reverse strand, counting down.
GAATCTATCCCCCTTCGCAATGCCCGGTCTGCGGCGGACAGGTTGGAAAAGAGAGAATGGAAGACGTGGCGCTGAAATGCCTGAACCCCGCCTGCCCCGCGAAGCTTAGCAGAAGGATACAGTTTTTCTGTTCCAGAGATGGTATGGACATTGAAGGGCTGGGAGAAAAACTTGTGGAGCGGATCGTTGAGGCCGGTCTTGTGAAGAGGCCTTCTGATCTCTACAAGCTAAGTGAAGACGATCTTCTCGACCTGGGAGAGGGAATCGGCGAAAAGACGGCAGCCAAAATTATCGAAGCCATCGAGAAGAGCAGGAAGAATCCTCTTTTCAAGCTGATCACCGGACTCGGTATCCCCGGCGTAGGTTCGAAGCTTGCAAGAGACCTTTCAAACTACTTTGGAAGTCTTCAAGCAGTAATCTCCGCTAGCGAGAAGGAACTGAAGGAAGTTTCAGGTATCGGTGAACAGCTTGCTTCAGACATAAGAAACTACTTGTCTTCGGCTGATGTAAGAGAAGAGATTGAGGAACTGATGAAATATGTGAATACACAAGAGGAAAGCGTGGCCGGAGCCAAACCTTTAAGAGGATTGAAGTTTGTGGTCACCGGTACACTTACCAACTATTCTAGAAAGGAAATACAGGAAAAGATAATTGAACTTGGAGGAGAGGTTGTTTCGAGTGTTTCGAAGAATACAGATTACGTTCTTGTGGGTGAGAACCCCGGCTCAAAAGAGGGAAAGGCCCGTTCGCTCGGAATAAAGATAATTGGTGAAAAGGAGTTCGAGGAGATGGTTAAGTCTTGATCCGCTATTTCGACAACAATGCCACAACTAAGATGGAAAGGGACCTTGCCGAACTGATGGCAAGTTTGTACGAGGAAGAATATGCAAATCCTAATTCAATGCATTCTTTTGGTGTGAAGCAGGCTCGCCGCCATGAAGAAGCCAGGGAGAGAGTGGCCAGCTGTCTCTCGGTTGACCCCAGGGAGATATTCTTCACTTCATGTGCAACTGAGACGATAAACTGGATTCTCAGGTCCAGCATTTTCTTCAGGGGTAAAAGGAAGAAGATTGTCACAACTTCAATTGAACATAAGGCGGTTCTCAACACTCTTAAAGATCTGAAGACAATTTCGAACATTGAGTATTATGAGGTTGCACCGGAAAGCGATGGAATTGTGAGCGTCGATAAGCTCCTCAATGAGGTTGATGATGAGACTTTTCTTGTCTCCGTTATGGCTGCAAACAACGTAACCGGTTCAATTCAGCCTTATGAGGAGATTGGTAAAGTCTTGAGAGAAAGAGGCGTTCTCTACCATGTAGATGCAGTTCAGACAATAGGTAAAATACCCTTCAATCTTCAAAAGAACTTCTGTGACTATGCTTCATTTTCTGCCCATAAGTTTCATGGCCCGAAGGGAGTCGGGATAGCATTCTTGAAACGCGGATCGCCTATTAAGCCCTTTATCACTGGCGGAGGACAAGAGAGGGGTATGCGTGCAGGGACTCAGAACGTACCAGGTGCTCTGGTTACTTCGATAGCAATGCAGAGAGCAATTGAGAGTATAGATGCGTCATCCAGAAGACTCCGAGATTTCCAGGAACAGATTTTTGAGAGTGTGAAGGCTCTTGGCGGCGCTGTGAATACTCCTGATGATTCAGTCTCTAACACAGTTAATGCATCTTTTGCAGGTATTAGGTCGGAGGTACTGGTTAATGCTCTCTCTGAAGAAGGTGTGTATGTGGGGACTTCTTCGGCGTGTTCTTCCAGAAGCGATGGAGGGCAGTACGTTCTTGATGAAATGGGAGTTGATCCTTCGCTTGCCTCCTGCTCAATCAGAATAAGCATGTCAAGATTCACGACGGAGGAAGATGTGGCGATTCTAATAGAAAAACTGAAGAAAACGGTTCCTCTTTTGAAATTTTAGCCACAAACGGTTATAATTGACTGTAATTAGATTTAACCGCCTTTGAGGTGATAATAGTTGCTCAGAAGTATGACCGGATATGCGAGGGCAGAAAGGGTTCTTTACGGAGTAAATGCTTTTGTAGAGTTGAAAACGGTAAATTCGAAGTACTTGAACGTTGATGTCAATATCGGGGATGCTTTCTCTGAGCTTGAAATGAATGTCAGCAGGTTAATAAAAGAAAATCTTAAGCGTGGAACTGTGAAGGCCAGAATCGATATCTCTCTGGTGGACAGTGATGACTTTCTTCAACCTGACTTTGGTATAGCCTCCTCAATCTACAATTCTCTCAGATCGATAAGAGATCGTTACGGACTTGCCGGAGAAGTCTCCGTAGATTCAATGGCGAGATTCAAGGAGATATTCAAGAGCAGACCATCTGAAGACCTTGCAGAGAAGATATGGAATGTGATTGAAGGGCTCCTGATTGAAGCTCTGGATAAACTGAACATTGACAGGGAAAGGGAAGGACAGACCATGTCTCTCGCTTTGAACGAGTATCTCGATAGACTCGAGACTATTGCGGAAGAGCTCCAGGTCAATTCTGAGGATATGGTTCTGTACTATCGAGATTTCCTGAAGAAGAAACTAGGGCAGATTTCCGACAGCCAGCTAGACGACAACAGACTGGAACAGGAGGTAACGCTTCTTGCGGAAAAGGCAGATATTTCGGAGGAAATAGTCAGATTGATCTCTCATATCGAATCCTTTAGAAGTGTTATGCAGTCTGACAGAGAGAGTGGTGTGCAGCTTGATTTCATCTGTCAGGAGATGCACCGCGAACTGTCGACAGTCGCATCTAAATCGAAAAAACTGGTGATTACTAACCTCTCTGTCGAGGGAAGAACGCTGGTAAATAAACTCAGGGAACAAGTTCAGAACATAGAGTAGGAGGTGTTTCACTTGTACGGACTCATAAACGTCGGGTTCGGAAATGTTATTATCGGTGACAGAGTTATCGCGATTGTGAATCCCGAATCCGCACCACTGAAAAGGTTGAAGGAAGTGGCCAAGGACGAAGGAAAGCTAATCGATGCAACATATGGTAGAAAGACAAGAGCAATAGTCATCACCGACAGTAATCATATTATCCTTTCTGCAATTCAACCTGAGACAATCGCCTCTAGATTCATGCAGACATTCAGCGACATTGAAAAGCTCCTGGAAGATATCAGGGTATCTGGACAGAATTTTGAAGAATGAAAGGTATAGTCTTTGTGATGAGTGGTCCTTCGGGGGCCGGAAAGACCTCGATACTCAAAGAAGTACTTAAGTGCAATACAAATCTAGATTTCTCCGTGTCCTATGCCACAAGAGAGAGACGTCCGGCTGAGATAGATGGTAAAGACTACATATTTGTCACAGAAGCTGAATTCGATAAGCTCTTGGAGAAGAATGAGTTTCTTGAGTGGGCAAAGGTTCATGGGAACTATTATGGAACGTCGAGAAATCAAGTGAAAAAAAGCGTGGATTCCGGTAGAGACATACTGCTTGACGTGGATATTCAGGGAGCGATGTCAGTAATGAAAGTACTGAAGGACGCCGTCTATATCTTTGTTGCTCCCCCATCTTATGGAGAGCTGGTTCGGCGCCTCGAGTCGAGGGGAACGGAAAACGTCGAATCGCTGAGAATGAGGCTGGAAGATGCAAAGTGGGAACTGGAACAGGTAAAACATTTTCAGTATCTTGTTGTTAACGATAATTTAAGACATTCGGTAAGTCAATTTGAGGCAATCATCACCGCCGAAAGGCTACGAGTTGATAGAATTGTGAATGAAAAGGGAGAAAGATTCCTATTTGAGGAGAAGACTAGATGATTGTTAACTATGATCTGCTTTTGAAGAGAATAAGGCACAAGTATGCGATTCCGGTAGCTGCCGCCAAGAGGGCAGAAGATCTTGAGGATTTCGGACGTCCGAAGCTGGATCCTGCGACAGTGAAAGCTGCCGGAGATAAGATCACTATTGCTTTGAAGGAGTTGGAAGAAGGTTACATCAGGATCAGGAATGAAGAGATGCTGATGATTCTGGTTCCGAAAGTGAAGTAACGGTTTCTTGCTTCCCTGACCTCAGATGAGGAATTTTCTTAATTTGCCTTGTTGACAGGGATAAAGTCATTAGATATAATAAGTATCGTGCGTCGGGCCAACGTAGCTCAATCGGAAGAGCGGCTGATTTGTAATCAGCAGGTTGGGGGTTCAAGTCCCTTCGTTGGCTCCAAGGTTAACTATCGGTGGTAAGGTGCCCGAGTGGTCAAAGGGGGCGGACTGTAAATCCGCTGGCGGAATGCCTTCGGTGGTTCAAACCCACCCCTTACCACCATTAATTTTGCTACTGTTGAGGTGCAAGCAATGGCAAAGAAAACAAAGGGAAATAAGGTTCTTGTAACTTTGAAGTGTTCGGAGTGCGGTACGAGAAACTATTACAGATTCAAGAACCGCCAGAAGAAGTATAAGATTGACTCGAGTAAGTACTGCCCGAAGTGCAGAAAGCATACCGAGCACAAAGAGTCCAAGTAAGGTTGAGTCGTCTCAACTGAGTTAGGAGGAATCCCATGGCCAAGGCAAAGTTTTGGAAGTTTCTTTCCGAAGTAAGGAGCGAAGTTAGGAAGGTGACGTGGCCTAACAGGGAGCAGATGATCTCGTCTACTGGAGCGGTGCTCGTCATTCTAATTGTAGCGGGAGCGTTTCTTGCGCTTCTCGATGTTATCTTCACGAATGCAATTGGTTCGCTTTTGGATTTCTTGATAGGCGCTGTTTAATGCTGTTATGTGTTGGTGATTAGTTGTGCGGAAAAGTTGGTTTATTATTCAAACTTACTCAGGCCTGGAGAATTCTATCAAAGAGGCAATTCAGATCAAGATAGAGTCTTTCGGCTTTTCGCACATGTTTGGAAAGATTCTTGTTCCAGAGGAAACTAAGCTTGACAGAACTAACGTTGCCGCAGAAAAGTATATCGTCCCTGCCAACGCAAAGCTTCTAGTTAAGGATAATCAAGACGTAGCTAAAGGAGACCCTGTAGCTGAAGAAGTAGAAATCAAGGTTAAGAATGACGGTACAGTCGCGGAAATCAAAAACTACAGAGTGATCTTCATTGAAACTGCCGACAGGCGCTATACCAAAACCTATTACATTCCCGAAAGTGCAAGAATTGAGACAGGCATTAAGACTGGAGCCAGGATTAGGCAGGGAATGCCTCTTGCAAAGCAGGGCGAGTATTTCTGTGAATTGGACGGAAAGATTGTCTATACTCAGAAGATGAAGCGAATCGTTGTTGAAAAGGAAAGCGGCGATGAAGACGTCTATCTGGTACATCCGGATAGTTATGATTCTAGGACTGCGAAGAAAGGAAATCTCGTAAAACGTGGGCAGCTGCTTGGTGAGACAAGAAAGATTTTCTCTAAGACCGAAGGAAGAGTGGAAATCTCAGATCTTCCAGGAAGGAAAGAGATAAAGATTTTCAAGATCATCAGAACCAGGCTATATCC
>WOZY01000117.1 GCA_011620045.1 Mesotoga sp. | reverse complement strand
TATCGGTCTCTCCTTGCTTTTCGCTCTCGGCTTGAAGAGGGTCAAGCTGTTTCGAACTTTCTTCATACTGGCCTTTCTTGTCGCCAATGTCTCCTCCGGAGTTGCCTATTCTATTATCTTTCAGAAATTGTTCGCAATAAATGGCCCTCTTAATGAACTCACAAGAGCCTTATTCGGAATCACTATTCCCTGGTTTAGTAGCCCTCAACTGGCCACTCTATCTATTGCTGCGATGGTGACCTGGAAGTTTATCGGTTATTACGGCCTTATCCTCTTTTCCGGGCTTCAGGCAATCCCCGACAGTCTTTATGAAGCGGCAGAACTGGATGGCGCGGGGAAAACGACCAAGTTCTTCAGAATCACTCTGCCTCTCATCAATCCGTCTTTAGTTATGGTATTAGTTCTTTCTCTTACCCTTACTTTCGGAATATTCACTGAACCCTTCCTGATCACTGGAGGTGGTCCAATGAGAACTACATACACGTTTCAGATGTTGATTTACACCACCGCATTCCAAAAGATTAATCCCGGCTATGCCTCATCACTCGCCATAGTTGTGGCCTTACTTAGCTACGGATGCGTCATACTGACTAGAAAGCTAGTTGAGCGGGAGGTGGAAATTGTATGAAGAAAATCTCTACAATCATCCTGTACATTGTTCTCTTTACCACCTCCATCGTATGGATCTATCCATATATCTGGATGCTATTATCATCGTTCAAGCCGACCAACGAGATTTACGGCAGCTTCCTTCCAAGTCGGTTCACTTTCGAGAATTACAAGTTCATACTGGAAGCTGCCGACAAAATGGAAAGGCCCTTCGTTCAGGCTCTTGGCAATTCGATTTTCATATCCGTAACCGTCACCTTGGCAGTACTAGTGACCTCGGCTCTGGTCGGTTTCGGACTATCTAGGCTGAGTTTCAAAGGAAGAAATGCAGTATTCAATTTCATAATCTTTCAAATGATATTCCCGGGATTTCTCTTCATTGTCCCTTTATATGTCCTTATAAGGAATCTCGGTCTCATTGACACCAGAACGGCTCTCATACTTCCTTCACTCGTATCTGCCTGGGGAGTATTCATGTTCACTCAGTCGTTCAGAGCAGTACCTAACGAGTATCTGGAAGCGGCCAGAATGGATGGAGCAAATGATCTATGGATAATCACCAGGGTGTTAGTTCCCCTTACAAGTTCAACTGTATCGATCGTAGGCCTCTTCACTTTCATTGGAATATGGGATAACTTCATGTGGCCTCTGATTGTTGTGAGCGACTACTCAAAGATGCCTCTTTCCGTACTTCTTGCAAGCTTCAACATGCAGTATGGAAGCTATCTGGGTCCGGTTCTTGCAGGTTCTGTACTTCAAACTATGCCAATGGTAGTAATATTCCTGGTGTTCAGAAAGTACTTCCTACAGGGAATATCTATGTCATTGAAGTAAGGAGTGAGAGTTGTGATCAAACTGAAAAGACACCCGTTAAATCCTCTGATCTCTCCAGTCCCACAACATCATTGGGAATCGAAGTATGTTTTCAACTGCGCCGTCATCAATCGTGATGGAGTATTTCACATGCTCTACAGAGCACAGGGCGAGGATATGGTCTCAAGAATTGGATATGCCGTTTCGCTGGATGGCCTCAGATTCAACCGTTTTGAGAAACCCGTCTTCACTCCTGGAAGTCAATGGGAACTCTACGGTGTTGAAGATCCCAGATTGACTGAACTGGAAGGAAAAATCTATATGCAATACACCGCATACTCACCTCAAGGGATTAGAATATCGATGGCTTCGACTCTTGACTTTCTTCGGTGGGAACGTTACGGTGTAATAATTCCAGATATCGACAACAAAGATGCGGCGCTCTTCCCAAAGAAGATTAGGGGTCGCTATGTGATGTTCCATAGAATTGAGCCAGAGATGTACCTGGCATATTCAGATGATTTAGATATTTGGTCGCAATTTACTCCCATCGCAGGTCCTAGACCGGGAATGTGGGACAATCTGAAAATCGGAGTGGGCGCACCCCCAGTTGAGACCGAATACGGATGGCTTGTACTTTACCATGGTGTGGAAAATACCCCTAGACCCACTTACAGACTAGGCTTTATGGTTCTGGATTTAGAAAACCCCGAGAAAGTTATAAAAAGAAGTGATGAACCAATTCTTGAACCTGAAGAAGAATGGGAAATCTTCGGAGGTGTTCCCAACGTTGTCTTCTCCGACGCTATGGTTGAGCATGAAGATAACTATTTCATCTATTACGGAGCAGCAGATAACCATATTGCCGTCGCTACAATTGAGAAAGAGGCTGTGTTGGACTGGATAAGGAGTTGATTATATGAAAAGACTATTGACATTAGCATTTCTCTTCCTGGTTTCACTGGCATGTGCAGTCTCTATAAAGTTTGAATCGCTTTATAATATTGAAAGAGCTTCCAATCTTCCTTTGCTGATGCCACAAGGTACTGAATGGGAGAGCAAGGCTGTGTTCAATCCGACTGCCATAGTTGTGGATTCTACAGTTTATTTACTGTACAGATCTGAAGACTGGACGGGAACAGGTAGATGGAACGGCACATCCAGGATCGGCCTGGCCAAGTCGGAAGATGGGTTTAAATTCTCAAGGCAAGATCTTCCCCTGATATCTCCTACTGAACCATACGAGATCCCAGGTGGATGTGAAGATCCTCGTATAGTGAAGATTGAAGACCTCTATATACTCACTTACACAGGATATGACGGTGGGAAAGCGAGACTGTGCATAGCTACATCAACAGATTTTGTTGAATGGGAAAAGCTGGGGCCGGTCTTTGAAGGTGATACTTGGTCAAAGTCCGGTGCGATTGTACCTGCAAAGATTGATGGTAAGTATTTCATGTATTTCGGCGATTCCTCTATTAAGCTCGCCTATTCAACGGACTTGAAGAACTGGACTATCTATCCCCGACCAGTAATGGAACCAAGACCAGGAAACTTTGACAGCAGGTTGATAGAGCCAGGCCCAACTCCAATAATCACTGACGAGGGCATATTGCTGATCTATAACAGTGCGGATTTTTCGGCGATCTACAGACCCGGAGCTGCCCTATTTGATATTGATAATCCCAGGAAACTTGTAAAAAGGACTGATAAACCTCTTGTTGAGCCGGAACTTTCCTGGGAAAAGCAAGGTCAAGTCCCGAACGTGATTTTCATTGAAGGCGCGGTAGTCATAGAAGGAAAACTGATTCTTTACTACGGAGCAGCCGATACTTACATTGGTGCGTTCGTTGTCGATCTGAGCATCTGAAGAGATGAACTGTGCTAGTGAAAGAATCTAAAGGTTCTTACCGCCTTTTCTGGGGGTCCTCTTTTGGACCCCTTTGATTAGTAAATCGATTTCCTTCCGGCTAAGTCTCTTTACATCGCCAGGATTAGGAACGAGAGATATACTTAGTGTTCCGATAGATACCCTGACAAGGCTCACAACAGGTTTATTGAACACCTTGAAAATCTCTCTTATCTCTCGTTTATGGCCCTCGTAAATCGTAATAGAATACTTCGAAAAATTCCCTTCACTTCGCAGAAGCCTTATCTTCGCTGGAGAGGTTTTGAATCCATCGTTAAGAGTGACTCCAATCTTCACTGCTTGGAGGTCGCTATCGTCAAGAACTCCCTTTACTCCTGCGACATAAGTTTTCTCTATCTCTGAAGAGGGATGTGAAACAAGATTCGCAAGATCGCCGTCGTTTGTCATCAATATGAGGCCACAGCTGTCTTGATCTAGCCTACCCACGTGAAAGACCCTCTCTTTGATCTTTCCGTCAATTAAATCTGTAAGCGTTTTCCTTCCTCGATCATCGCTCATGGCACTGAGATACCCAATTGGTTTGTTGACTAGGTAGACTACCTTCTCTTCGCTAGAAAAACTCAGTCTACTTCCGTCAAGAAGTATTTCAGAAGATTCGGGTGTGACATCAAGCCTCGGATAAGTCTCTATCCTGCCGTTCACTTTCACCTTCCCGTCTAGGATCGCTTGGGTTGATTTTCTCCTCGACATTCCCGTTATCTGTGAGATTATCTCGTGAAGTCTCAAAATCATCTTCTCCCTCGCCGAAAGCCAAACCTTCAACGATCTCTGCAAGATCGTCAACCTGAAACAACTCGTAGAACCGAGAACTGACTTTGTAGAGGTAAGGTCTCCCGGGTAACTTAGACTTTCTCTTTCCGACAAGCCCCATTTTCGATAGCTCAAGAAGCTGGGACTGAGAAGAACGTCCCCTAATAAGCTCAACATCATTCCTGGTTAGTGGACCTTTGACGGCCACTACTGCCAAAACTTCCATCTGAGTCTCTGTTATGCTTACAAGAGGCCTTACCGAAACCTGACTCACAAATGACTGAATCGATGCCTTCGTATAGAACCTGAGCTTGCCATTAACTGACTTGATCATAACACCGTGTTCATGACCTTCATATTCTTTCTCAAGTTCTTCTAGAAGCAGCATAACCTGGCTAAGCTTTATCCCAATAATCGAGGCTACTCGCGAAGGCTCAATCCCACTCTTTGCCGAAAATATCAATGCTTCCATGACGGCCTTCTTTGTTAATTCCTCGCTCACGAGATCTTCCTCCTGAGAGTGAGGGGTTCTACGGTGTCAAGATAGTACCTGTTCAGTTTGAGCAACTCAAGAACTGCCAGAAAGGAAACGATAATCTCCGATCTGCTTTCGAGACTCATTAGGAATTTGTGAAGCTCTATCGTTTCATAAAGTTGTTCGATCTGCATCATTCTATCTTCGACGTTTATGCTTTCCGAGACTATTGTGTATACCCTTTCTCTTAGCACAGTTTCTTTAAGAATAGCCTTGAACGCTTCAGTCAATTCATCTGGAAGATCTTCCTTTCTTTCTTGATCTACCGTTGGCTTCGCGGTTGCCCTTTCATAGCTGTATGCATCGTACAACCTTACCCTGAATTCCTTAGACAGGTCCTTTATAGCCTTATACTCCTCGACTCTCCGGTAAAGCTCCTTCCTCTGGTTGTCAAATACCTCAGCCTCGTTGTTACTTATTCTCGGAAGCAGTGCCTTCGATTTCATCTCCATTAGGGTTGAAGCCATAACAAGGAAATCCGAAGTCACAACCATATCAAGTGATTTCATTTTCTTGACATGAGTGATGAACTCATCTGCAATCACTGTGATAGGGATCAAACGAATATCAACCCGGTGTTTCTTGACTAGATAAACCAGTAGATCAAGCGGTCCTTCAAATTCGGGAAAACTGAAGACCAGTTCAAGCTGCTCCATGGTCACCACCCCAGCTTTGTTGCTTCAAGAACTCTCTTCATTGTCTCCTTTGCCACTTTTCTAGCCTTTCGATTGCCATCTTCAATTATTCTGGAAAGTTCGGAAGTGTTCTCCTTGAGATATGATAGTTTTTCCCACACAGGAGATAGTTTCGCGACAAGGTTTCTCTGAAGCACTCTCTTGCATTCCAGACAACCGATGCCTGCCGTCTTACATCCTTGAACAACCCATTCTTTTTCTTCATCAGAGGAAGTGAAGGCCTTGTGATAATCCCAAACCGGGCATTTCTCAGGGTCTCCAGGATCATTCCTTCTCTTTCTTGCAGGATCTGTCATCATTGGAGCAATCATCTTCCAGAGCTCTTTCTCATCTGTATCTATGAGAATGTAATTATCGTAGCTCTTGGACATCTTTCTGCCATCCGTTCCAGGAAGCTTAGGGACCTTTGCCAGAATCGGCTTCGGCTCAGGAAAGACCTCGGCAAACTGGTTGTTGAATTTTCTGGCAATCTCCCTGGTAAGCTCTACGTGATATATCTGATCCTCTCCAATTGGTACTCCTGTGGCAAGATACATAAGAATATCTGCGGCCTGCAGAACAGGATAAAGCAAGAATCCACCACTTGATAAATCCCTGTTTGCTATCTGCTCCTTCTGATCCTTGTAAGTGGGTACACGCTCTAGCCTAGAAACAGATACAAGCATGGAAAAATAAAGAAATAGTTCCGCATGTTCCTTAATTGCAGATTGAATGAAGAGAACGGACTTCTCCGGATCAAGACCAACTGAAACATATGTTCTGATGATGTCGAGACTCCAGTCGTGAAAGCTAGAAGTTTCATCAATGTGAGAGGTAAGACCGTGCCAGTTTGCCACGAAGTAGAAACATTGATTTCCCTGGTCCTGCAGCTCTTTCCACTTCTCCAGAGTGACAAAATGCCCCAGATGAAGTCTGCCAGTCGAGCGCATACCGCTTAGAATTCGCACTGAAATCCCTCCAAACCGAAACCCAGAAATATAAATGTAGCTGATCCTTGATGGCGAGCACAAAGGGCCACAATGTATTTTAGCACAGAATGATGTTATCATATTCTCAGGGCAATCTAATAATTATTGGGAGGTTACAAATGAAATTCAACACCCTTCTTATCATACTTGTTGTTGTAATGGTTGGAATGACTGCAATAAACATGTTCATGGCATTTAACAACAGACTGGATATAGATACCCTTTCATCCAACAGCAACTATTCATATGACTACGAGGGCCGGGCTACGCTTGATATCGAAACCGAGATAATTTTCAACAAACCCAGCCAGATGACACAATTCCTTGAACAGTACGATAAACCTCGTGAAGAACAACTAACAGATTTTCAGGAATCAATGAACCAGTTTGCGGAAAGCTTCAGCAGACAGATGTTTGTTGAGGATTTTCAATCTACGGCTACGGTTCTTGGTTCAAACAGAGTGAAGGTAATTGAACACGCTGTCATTGCAGGTTTTGCAGCCGTTGAGGACGGTGTAGTGAATACAGACATGGGAGAGATGGAATTCGACCTCACTGGTGAAGCTTATTTGCTGACAGTCTCTCTGCCTTCCGATGCAACGATAATCGGTGTAGATCCCACCCCCACGGTCTCCGCAGATGGAAATGTCTTCATTTGGACCGATACAGGCAAGACAAACTTTCCTAAGATTCAATTTGCAAGAGGTGAGTAGCGTCAGTCAAGAAGCCGATCAATTCATTTCCCTGATAAGAGAATCAGCAAATACCTCAGTACTTACCGGTGCGGGCGTTTCCGTTGCAAGCGGTATTCCGGATTTTAGAAGTCCAGGAGGTCTTTACAGCAAAGTATCACCAGATATATTTGACCTCGGCTCATTCTTGAAAGACCCTGCTAGATACTACAAGGTGGCAAAAGAGAGAATCCACACGATGGCAGACGCCAAACCGAATGCTACTCATCTTCTCCTGGTCAAGCTTCAGAAAATGGGGTTGATCAAAACGATAATAACTCAGAACATCGATGGTCTTCAACAGAAGGCCGGAGCAGAAGAAGTGGTTGAATTGCACGGGACAGCCTCCTTGTTTGATTGTATGAAATGTGAAAAGGAATTTGACAGGACAGAGCTTGAACTTGTTCTACAAAGAGCCGACATCCCTAAATGCAGTTGCGGTGGTCTGATAAAACCAAGAATCGTCTTTTTCGGTGAGATGCTTCCAGAAGATGCAATCAGAAAGGCGGAAGACGCTGCGCAAAACTGTAATCTTTTCCTTGCTATGG
>WOZY01000187.1 GCA_011620045.1 Mesotoga sp. | reverse complement strand
TCTGTATCTCTGCAAATACCCTATGATCTCTGCGGTCGGGTTTCCCCAGTTCGCGTCGATCGCACACATGCCCTTCTCTTCGTCGAATTCCCACCAGGGAGCGTGCGGGTAATCATTCACTGTCCTCGGAACTGCAAACCACCCCTCCCTTACCGAAACATATGTGTTGTCCAGATAAGCAATCGCTTTCGAGATTACTCCCTTTGCAAGTGGTAAGTCATCGAAGTGAATAAGGTGTTGAAGCGCTACGGACGTTGCCATTGGAGAAGAAGCGGGCAATCTGAAGTCCGGTTCCATAGCGTTTCCAAACCCTCCATCGACATTCTGATAACCGGCGATCTCCTCAACAACGTTGTTTGCAGAGCCATCCATGAAGTAGTAGGCAAATAATCGCTTTTCCAGCTCTCTCCCGTTCTCAAGGATCGTATACTGTGCTCTCCTAAAAGTTTCCATTTCAAGATAGAGCATCTCAAATACCCCCTTTATGTTGTCCTTTCATTTCTGCAAATGCCATTCAGCAAGATTCTCGTAAAGCTCTCCTCTGTCCGGGACCGGCCCGCTGAGCTGGATATTCCAAAAAACGTAAGAGAGATTGTAGGCAAGAACTAGAATCGGCACATCATTCGTCCATATCCTGTATGATCCGAGATAATAAGGAGTACGGCTTGACCAGTCGGGTTCAATGGCTGCCCTTCTCATAATCCTGAAAATCTGCTGATTCACATAACCTACTTCCCAGCCTGTCTTCAGATCATACTTATACTCACTGGTCCATGGGGCTATCTCGGGATAATCGAAGGCCTGGACTCGAAGATAGGCCAGCTCATAATCGCCTTCATCTATGTCACGGAGAAGGCTTCCCCAGTCGAGCCTCTCCACTTCGAGTTTCACACCTATCTTGCCCCAGCTCTTCTGGAGCTCCTCCAGTAATATCTTCTCAACTCCATGATAGACCTTGATTGATAAAGTTACGCTACCGGGATAACCTGCATTTGAAAGAAAGGTCTTTGCCTTCTCGGGATCGTACGGAAGATCCACTATCTGAGATTCCAGAGTCTTGAAGATAGCAGTCCTGGGATCTACAGGGATGAAAGTTCCGTTGGAGTTGGGAAGCGCTTTAAGAAGTGATTCATAATCTATGGACATCTTGAGCGCCTGCCTAACTCCCTTTTCTACCAGCAGGCCGTTTCTATGGTTTATAAGAACAACATGATAAGTGCCATCAGGGAAGCTTCCCGATTTGTACTTCCCCGAAGCCGATTCATTAAGAAGAGACTCAGTGTGATCCGGTTCATTGAAAAGAAGATGCAGCTCGCCCGTTTCGAACATTTCAATTCTGTCAAGAGGCTCCGCCACTTCCACGAGCCTTATCTCATCTAGAAGACTCTTTTCAGGCCAACTCTCGAATACTAACGGAAAGAGACCATCTCCAGATCCTCCGTGCCAGTTCGGGCTTCTCTTTAGAATAATGTTGCCTTTCACGCTTGCCGGATCGAGGACGAAGGGCCCCGAAGTAGCTTCGATAGGAGGTTTATCCATCTTCATGCTCTCTTCCAGATTCTCCGGCTCGATTCCAAGTCTATCGTAGTAAATATGTTTGGCGAGTATGCCCGTTCTCAAAGAGTTCAAGAATTCGGGATAGGAATCATTGAAATTGAAGACCACCGTCTTGCTGTCGACGACGGAAAACCAGCCAAACCGTGGGTCATTGAGAGCCTCATAAACCGGAGAATTTTCGGCGCTCTTCCATGCTTTTATCGAATACTCTATATCCGCGCCGGTTATAGGCGTTCCATCATACCAGAAAATATCTTCTCTGAGCTTTATGTAAAGAGACTTGTTCGAATTTAAAAGCTCATACTTTTCCACCAGGCAGGGACTCAATTCGTCGCCGCTTGCCCATCTGAAAAGCGGGTCTTGAATCGCAAAAGTAACCCAGAAATCTCCCTCTGAAAGCTCAAAACCAGGAATGAACCTGAACGTAGTATCGACCGGCAGTGTAATCGAACCTCCCGCTAGCTCCGAGTAGGAAAACTCTTCTTCCGTCACTCTTTTTTTCAGAGCATCGGCGAAACTACTAGAAAACAAGATTAGCAGTATAACGACTAGAAATAATCTCCGCACAGGGTACCTCCAAGGTTCAAATCTCTCCACTATTATATTAGATAAACAGAATTCGATTTCGTTCGGAAAGACAAAGAACAGAAGAAGCTGGTTCTCCGTTCGCCAAAGAGAGCCTGTTCTTAGTTCCAGAGCAAGGATCTGTTCTTCGTTCTGGGCCAAATCACTTATTCAGAGAATAGAGAGAAGGGGAAAACAAAGAGTGCAAGTAAGGATCTGGGGTCTTGAAAAGCCTTGAAGAGCTCCCTAATCCCCTCTCGAGAAGGGTTGTGACTGCTCCATCGTCGACGCGGTGTGTTGAACACTCAAGAAGGGACCTCATGTTCAGCATCGCGAAATCTCGGACCAAGAACGAATAACCTGGACGCGTAGCGTCGGAACGAAGAACAACCGATGCTTCAACTCCTTAGCTCTCTAAAAGAACGGCCAGATTCTTTTTCTTGCAACTTGCATCTTGGAACTTGCAACTGATATTCTTCCCGTAGGAAGAGGACCTTTGACGGACGACCTCTAACTAGAATGTTTCCTCAATCTTTGTAATCGAAGACTAATAGTGTATATTAAGTTGTAGGACATCCTACAACATTGAAGAGGCAATGCAGATGAAGGAGATAGGCATCGACCATAATTCCCATATCTCACTTTCTGGGAAGATTCATAGCGAATTGAGAAAACTGATCTTGAATGGTAAACTCAAAGCCGGAGAGAAACTGCCCTCGGAACCCAACCTTGCTCATGAGCTTGGGGTTAGCAGAAATTCACTAAGAGAGGCTATCGGTCTCCTTCAAAAAGAGGGTTTGCTGCTTAAGAAGCATGGAATTGGGACGTTCGTTACCGACAGATATCCGATAATTAGGGGAGGAATCGAGAGGCTGTCAAGCATCGGCAGCTTTATCGAATCTCAGGGTCACTCAGCCCGAAGCGAGATTATTCGATTTGCTCAATGTGTTTGCGAAGAGAAAATCCGCAAGTTCCTCGACCTGGAAGTGGGCAGTATGGTCCATGTTCTTGAGACTACCAAATACGCCTCGGAAATCCCTGTTGCGGTTTGCATTGATTTCATTCCGAAGTCCATAGTAAAAGAGATAGATCCTGAGAGAATCTACAATTCTGTCTTTGAGGGGCTGGGTAGACACTATAATGTCGATATCAGGTATGCGGAATGCGATCTGATTCCTATAAGTTGTGACGAAGTTCTATCTAAGAGGCTCAAGGTCGATGCTGGCACTTCACTTCTCTTACTGGAGCAGACTCATTACGATGTTTTGGATAGAAAGGTTCTGTATTCGAAGAGTTACTTTCCGTCGGGAGAACTCACTTTCAAGCTCATTAGGAGACGTTGAGACAGGTAGCTAAACAGGAGGTGCGGGGAAATGAGAAAGCTCTTATTGGTAATCGTTCTGTTACTGGGTGTTATGCTTTCAGCCACAACCATTGAGGTCCTATGGATGGGATGGCCCCAGGATCAGGTTATGCAGCTCGTCAATGCTTTCAGAGAAGAGACCGGAATCGATGTGGATATTCAACTGGTCCCCTTCGGCCAGCTCTTCCAGACAATCGAAGTCCGACTAGCAGCCGGCGACGGTACACCGGACGTGTATATAGTGGATGGTCCAAACACGGCCTCTTATGCGGCACGAGGCTATCTCCTTCCCCTAAATGAACACTTCAGCGATGAGGAGATGTCTGCATGGTTCGATGCCTCCATAGAAGAGGGCAGCTTCCTGGGCACTTTCTATTCGGTTCCTTACGGGACTTCATCGGCCGGCATATTCTACAATAAAGCCATCTTCGAGGAATACGGCGTTCCCTTCTTGCCGGAGACAGTGGAAGAGAGACTTACGTGGGAAGAGGTGGCAGAAATTGCGAAGAAACTCACCAAAGACACGAATGGTGACGGACGGACAGACATTTGGGGCCTTGTTATTGAACAAATAGACAGACCATATCTTATTTTCCCCATGGTTCAGTCTCTAGGCGCGAAGGTTCTTTCCGACGACGGACTTGTATCTCAGGGATATATCACTTCAGATGAGTTCATTGAAGGAACTACCTTCTACTGGAAGCTCTTCAACGAATGGAAGGTGAGCCCCCAGGGTCTCAACGATTCGGCCATTTCACGCGAGTATTTCGGAACTGGCAGGGCTGCAATGATGCTTGGGAACGAGTGGAACATTAGAAGGATGCTTCAGTATCCCGATATTGATTACGGACTCTCCCCCTTTCCCTATTTCGAGGGCGGAGTTGCAGTCACCCCCACCGGCAGCTGGCATGTTGGAATAAATTCCAAGACAAGGAAACTTGAGGAGGCTTTGACCTTCACAAAGTATATAACAGGTAAGGAAGCGGTAATCACCTGGCACAAGCTGAATGGTATAGCGCCGGCAAGATCAGATGTTTACGAGGCCCTTCCCGAGGTTTTCGACAACCCAATTTGGCAACTTTTTGTTAAAGAAATGGAGACCACTGCCGCCCCGAGACCTAGAACACCCGGGTACTCGCAGTACGAGCTTATGTTGAGGGAGGCATTTAACTCTATTCACTACGGTGCTGATCCGAGAAGCACTCTCGAAGAAGTCGCCGTACGAATCGACAGAGAACTTAGAAAATACAGGTAGACTTGAGGGATCGTGCTTGAATTTAGACTATTTCGGATGGTGTGCAGATGTTTCGAAATAACAAGGTAGCGTGGCTATTTGTTCTGCCCGCGCTGACATTTCTTCTTGTGTTCAAGATCTGGCCAATAGGGGTCTCGGTTATTGAGAGCCTCACTATGACGAGTTTCACTGGAACAAAGTCATTTGTAGGGTTTGAAAACTATGAATATCTCTTCAAACACGATCCCGTTTTCTGGAAATCCTTCTCCGTTACGCTCTTTTACTCGATAATCGCAAATCCTCTGATTGTCTTGACCTCATTGTTAATGGCGCTGCTTCTGAATTCCAGTCACTTCTTCACCAAGTTCTTTAGGACTGTCTTCTTTTTGCCGGCGGCGATCTCGTTCGCCGTTGTCTCTGTAATCTGGATGATAGTCCTCGATCCGTATAACGGTCTGGCAAACAGCTTCCTGACAATGTTCGGCTTCAAACCTCAGCCGTTCTTCGCCTCTCCCGATCAGGCGCTTTGGGTTCTGATCCTTCTTAATGTCTGGAGAAGCTCGGGCTACTGGATGATGTACTTCCTGGCCGGATTGCAGAACATTCCCGAGACGCTTTACGAAGCTGCAGAAATCGACGGGGCTTCCACACTAAAGAAGACATTCAGAATAACTCTTCCTCTGCTAACAAGAACAATATCCTTTGTCCTGGTGGCAAATACTGCCTTCAATTTTCTTAGTTTCGCGCCGGTTTACATAATTACCAAGGGCGGCCCCATGGGCTCGACAAATCTCCTGATGTACGAGTCTTACAAGAGCGCCTTCGTAAATCTAGATATGGGAAGAGCCTCGGCGATAACCACGATCTTGCTGGGAATCATTCTTGTCTTCAGTTTCTTCGAGCTGAGGTTTACCAGAGCTCGATTCGAGTATTGAGGTGGAATCATGAAGAAGCGAAGCCTTTGGAAGACACTGATTCTCTTTGCCGTTCTCGGCATTATAAGCCTCTTCTTTCTGATCCCACTCATCTGGGTCGTTGCGTCCGCTCTAAGGCCCGCCAGCCCGCTCTACGAGTACGCCAATCCCCTGACCTGGAAGAGTTTCATTCCCACCAAACCGACACTGGAGAATTTCGTACATATATTTGTCAACCTCAACTTTGGCAGGGCTATTATGAACAGCCTTTTCGTTTCGGTCTCGACCATAGTTCTTACTGTCCTGGTAGCCTCTATGGCAGGCTTTGCGCTGGCGAAGTTCGAATTCAGGGGCAAAGCTGCGCTCTTCACAATAGTACTGATCACTTTTATGGTTCCCTTCGAGTCCATTGTCATACCGCTATATATACTCATAAAGCAACTACATATAGATAACACATACTGGGCGCTCATTCTTCCAGGCGTAGCCAACGGCCTTGCGATATTCCTTTTCAGGCAGTTCTTCTCTGAAGTGCCTTCAGAGATTATGGAAGCGGCAAGAATAGACGGCGCATCCTGGTTCAGAATCTACTGGAGGATAGTTCTCCCTTTGAGCGTTCCGGCCATAGTCACGGTAATCGTAATGGTCTTCATGTTCCAGTGGAACTCGCTGTTCTGGCCTCTTGTAGCAACCCATTCAAGCAGATTCGAAGTTGTACAGGTTGCCATCGCCGTACATAGATCAACGGAAAACACAAGCTGGGCCAACCTATTCAGTTCGGCCATCGCTGGCAGTCTTCCGCCGGTAATTCTCTTCCTATTCCTCCAGAAGTACTTCGTAAGGGGGATAAGCGGAACGGGATTGAAAGGATGATTTCATGAATAACTCGAAGAAAGCGAAGAACCACTTGCAGATTTCTAGCGACTCTCTTCCCGAGATAGCTCTTCTGCCCGGTGATCCGGCAAGAGTCTACGAGATTGGAGAGTTTCTGAGCAATGTGAAGGAAATAGGAAACAACAGAGACTACATAACTATAACCGGAACCTATAAAGGCCTGCCGCTTACTGTATGTTCGAGCGGAATCGGAGGCCCCTCGACTGAGATCGCGGTGGTCGAACTAAACAGGCTGGGAGTTGACACAATCATCCGTGTCGGAACCTCAGGAGGGCTTGCGGATGATGTGAAACCGGGAGACCTGATCGTGCTTTCGAGTTGCATAAAATACTCGGGAACAGCAAATCTCTTCATTCCGGAGAACTTCCCCGCCGTAGCCGATTATCGGCTACTTACGGCGTTGATCTCAGCCTGTGAAGAGGCCGGTGTGGTCTATCATGTGGGAATCGGCCTTTCGCTCGATTCCTTCTATGCTACGAAGCCCGATCTCTTGAGAAAAGACTTCCCATCATCTATCTACGGAAAGCTTGAAGAATGGATCGCGGCCGGCGCTTTACAGCTCGACATGGAAGCGGCGACTCTATATGTACTCTCTTCTCTTCTAAAGATCAACGCCGCTGCCATTTGCACTGCCGGATCCAATATTTTGCGAGGTGAGAGACCGGAGATTCCGCCTTCGAATGAAAACGCTATAATAGCAGCCTGCAAAGCGGCTTACAAATTCAACAACTGGAAAGAGATCTCAATAAAGCGTGGAAGGTGTTTCACCCTTCCTCCGATAGCAGAGCGGGGTAACGAACAATGAGCGAGAGACTTGCTGGAAAGACGGCCCTTATCTTCGGAGCGGGCAGAGTGGGGAGCTCCGCTGCGAATGCATTTGTAAACGAGGGTGCGAAAGTTATTCTACGGGATAGAGACGAGGAAAGGCTCGAAGTTTTGAGAGAGAAACTAGAAGAATCGCGAGAGGGATTCTGTTCGACGATATGCGCAAACATAGACAGTCAAAGAGATGTGGATGAGATAACAGATTTGCTCGAAGAAAAAACATGGAAGGTCGACATTCTTCTTAACTGCCCAGCCTACATATAC
>WOZY01000046.1 GCA_011620045.1 Mesotoga sp. | reverse complement strand
ACATAATAATCGCCGGCCTTACTGAGATGTATGAAAGTTTTCCGGAGGCCGTTGTGGCAGCGTCAAAGATGCTCAACATAAAGGGCAGGGTTTTGCCGGTCGCCGATGATCTCGTTCATCTCGTGGCGGAGCTCGACGACGGATCAATTATAAAAGGAGAGTCAAAGATTTCGTCAGTTGGAAAAAGAGTGAGAAGAATATTCCTTGACAAGCCTGCCAGGGCTCTTCCAGAAGTAATAGATGCAATAGTATCTGCCGAAACGATAATAGTTGGCCCAGGGAGCATTCTCACCAGTGTTGTTCCTAATTTTCTTGTTTCAGGTGTTCGAGAAGCATTCAGAAAATCAAGAGGAAGAAAGATATATATCTGCAATATAATGACTCAGCCCGGTGAGTCCGAAGGTTTCTCTCTAGGCGATCACGTAGAAGTTGTGGAAGATTATTGTGGGGAAGCCTTTGACATGATTTTCTGGACGGAAGTGAGGGGCATCGAGACTTCGGTTCTGAACAGGTATAAGGAGAAAGGCTCCTCACCGGTCGAGAACGACATGCTTTTCGACAGACGAGTGAAGGTAATCGACGGAGTTACGACAGCGCTAATAGATGACGGAAGAACACGTCTCGTCGTGCGGCACTCCAGGAACAGCATCTTGTCTATTCTTGATGAATTGCGTTTATTGGGAGAGAGCAGGATTTGAGTTATGCGGATAAACTCAAAGAAGAGCTCTGTCATCTTCCCTTAGATGATCCGGCAGAATGCAGGTCTGAGTACCTCGGGTTTGTCAAGTCAAGAGGGACTCTGAGACTGAGAGATAGCACGGCTTTCCTCGTCATCCCTCTTACGTCGATTACAAGTCTCAAAAGACTGTTTCAGATAGCAAAGAGGGTTTCTATCCCGATTTTCGAGACTCAAGTGATCGAAGAAATGCGGCTGGGCCGGAAGAGGGGTGGAGAGCTTAGCTTTCGTTTTGAAGAAGTCGAGGAGTTCCTTCGCAGAAGCGGGATTTCGGTCAGAGACGATTCCATTCCAAACCCGGTGAGAGAAGATCCAGTTTATTTCGGTGCGTTTCTCAGAGGCTTGTATCTGGCCGGCGGGTCAGTTGTTGACCCCTCAAAAGAGTATCATCTAGAGATAACTCTGGATACGACAGAAGCCTTCGTAAATTCACTGAAAATCTATATTGCTGAAAATTTCAACATAAAGGTCGGTGTTGTGAAGGTTAGGGAGAAATACAAGGCATATGTGAAATCGTCACTTGACCTAATAGAGCTACTTTCCCTGATGGGTGGTAAGAAGACTGTAACGAGGCTTTCGAGCGCTGTAGAAGTTAGAAAGATCAGAAGTGATGTGAGCAGAACGCTAAATTTTCTTACGGCTAACGCAAACAAATCAGGGCAGGCTATGGCGAGACACGTGAAGGCAATAAGAATTATCGATAAGAAACTCGGTATTGACAGACTCGACGAAGATCTTCGACAGATAGCCATTCTCCGGATGGAGAACGAAGACCTCAATCTGAGAGAATTAGGCGAAATAATGAATCCGCCAATGAGTAAGTCAGCAGTATATAATAGGTTGAAAAAGCTTATGGCATTGGCCGAAGAGTTGGGAGATACTTAGATGAAATGTCCTTTTTGTGGTGGAGATTCTACAAGGGTTCTGGATTCTAGACCGACCGATGAATCCACTTCCATTCGGAGAAGAAGGGAGTGCGAGAAGTGTGGTGCAAGATTCACTACCTATGAGAGGTATGAGAGACTTCCCTTCTTGGTGGTAAAAAAAGACGGCAGGAGGGAGAAATTCAGCAGGGAGAAACTTCTGAATGGACTGCTCAACGCCTGTGAGAAGAGGCCAATATCTGTCGATACGGTCAATGCTATCGTTGAATCCGTAGAAAACGGGATTGTGAAGGCGGGGAAGCACGAAGTAATCTCAAGTGAGATCGGCGAGATGATAATGACTGAACTTAAGTCTCTTGACAGAGTTGCGTACGTTAGATTTGCATCTGTTTACAAAGAATTCAGGGACATAGACCATTTCATGGATATAATTGAGGAACTCAGGAACGACAGAGATCGTTGAATGGAGGGATCCAGGTCGTGAAGAAAAAAGTCATTTACCTTACACAGGAAGGCTTCGACAGAATGAAAGAGGAGCTCGAGAGTCTTAGAAAGAAACTCATGTACGAAATTGCTGAAAGGATCAAGGAAGCCAGAGAGCTTGGCGATCTAAGTGAAAATAGCGAATACGATGAAGCAAAGAATGAACAGGGAAGAATCGATAGCAGAATAAAGCAGCTGGAAGAGATACTCAACAACGCTGAAATAATTGAGGACGACGGTGATCTGAGCATAGTTAAATTGGGATATGTCGTTGAACTCCAGAACGTTGAGACAGGTGAGAAATCACAGTTCAGAATCGTCAACGCTCAGGAAGCCAACATTTTTGAGGGAAAAATCAGTTCCGATTCTCCTATTGGACGCGGAATTCTGACCCACAAAGTGGATGAATTGGTGAGGGTAAAAACCCCTGCGGGTTGGGCGAAGTACAAAATTCTTACCATCGGCAAGTGATGGGGGTATTTTATGAGTGAAGAAGCAAGGAAACAGAGAATTGAAGAGATAAATCAGATGCGCAGCGAGGGAATCGAGCCGTACCCGTACCGTTTTGAGAAAACTCACTGGGCCGGTCAGATTAAGGAGGATTTCTCGGGTTTAAAGGATTCCGAGACTAGAGAAGATATAACTGTAAGAACTGCTGGAAGAGTGGTTGCGATGAGAAACCACGGAAAATCCACTTTCTTTGTTCTCAGAGACAATACCGACCGGATTCAGGCATATATTAGGCTCGATGGGGTAGGTGCGAAGAAGTTCGAGGTCTTCAAGAAATATGTGAACATAGGCGACTTCGTGGGCGTCACTGGATTTCCTTTCAAGACACACACCGGAGAGATATCGATCTTTGTAAAGCATTTCGAGATACTCTCGAAGGCAATAAGAATGATGCCCGAAAAGTGGCATGGAGTGAAGGATAAGGAGATAATCTACAGACAGAGATACGTAGAGATGCTTTCAAGTGACGAGGCCCTTGAGAGGTTTCGGATTCGCTCTGAGTTGTTTCGACTGGTCAGAGAGTTTCTTCAGTCCAGGGATTTTGTCGAAGTGGATACGCCTATGCTTCATTATCTGACTGGTGGGGCGTCGGCAAGGCCCTTCAAAACTCACATCAATGTCTTCGAGTCGGAGATGTATTTGAGGATTGCAGAAGAACTATTCCTTAAGAGATTCCTGGTGGGAGGCTTTGAAAGGATTTTCGAAATCGGAAAGAACTTCCGCAATGAAGGAGTCTCCTACAAACATCACCCTGAGTTCACTATGATGGAGCTATACTGGGCGTACGCAGATTACAACGATATAATGGATATCACTGAAGAGATGATCAACTACGTGGTGCGCGAAATAACAGGCTCCGAGATTATCACTTACCAGGGAAAAGAGATCGATTTTTCGAGGCCTTGGCGTAGAGTTAAGATGGCTAGCTTCATAGAAGAGAATCTTGGAGTCGATATCTTGGAAGACTCGAATGATGAAATGATTGCTGTTCTAAAGAAGCATAATGCTGAACCTGATATCAAGGAAAGAGGACACTTGATCGAGAAATTGTGGGATCTTGTGGAGCACAACCTTGTCAATCCCACTTTTGTTACCGAGCATCCAGTAATAATCTCTCCATTGTCGAAAATTCATCGAGAAGATCCGAGAGTTACAGAGAGGTTCGAGCTGATAATAAGCTCTATGGAGATGGCAAACGCTTTCAGTGAGTTGAACGATCCGATTGAACAGTGTGATCGTTTCCTTCATCAAGCGGGTTTGAGGGACATCGGTGATGAGGAGGCTCAGATGATGGATCAGGATTTCATCAGGGCTCTTGAATATGGGATGCCCCCCACGGGAGGATTAGGAGTGGGCTGGGATAGAATAATAATGTTGGTGACAGATGCACCTTCCATAAGAGACATTATTCCCTTCCCGCTCGTAAGACCAATCTCTTTTGATGAAGAAGAGGCGTTGAGCAATAGCGAGGAATAGTAGAGGTGATTCGATGACGCTTTATGAGCAAATTCAACAGGAAATGAAGGAAGCGATGAAGTCCCGAGATTCTTTGAAAACGAATACTTTGAGGAGTGTAATTGCTTCCGTAAAAAACTATCTTGTATCTTCAGAAGAGGCCAGAGCTCGAGAGGTCAACGATGAGCTCTTGATTGATCTTATTGCTAAGGAAGCGAAGAAACGAGAAGAATCAATTGAAGCCTACAAGAAGGCGGGGAGAGACGATCTGGTTTCCAGTGAATCCAAGGAGCTTGAGATACTGAGAAGCTACCTTCCAGAAGAACTCTCGGCTGATGAAATAAGGGCGATTGCCCTGCAGACGATTGACGATTTGAAGGCCAAGAATCCTTCAGATCTAGGGAAAGTCATGAGAGAGTTGATGGTCAGAGTAAAGGGAAGAGCGGACGGAAAGCTCGTCAACAAAATTGTTAGGGAGCTTCTTGAGAGTAGATGAGGGTTGAGTTCCTGACTGCAGAAATCGGGAGCACCACTACGGTGCTCTCTGCTTTTTCTTGTGATGCATCGGGGACAATGAAATTCATTGGGCAGGGTGAATCTTACACAACCATAGATGAGAATGATGTTACTGTTGGTATCGAGAAAGCCATGAAAGCATTGAAAAAAAACATCGGAACAGAGGTGCTTGAATGGGATGTTTTGGTTGCGTCATCAAGCGCGGCGGGGGGACTGAGAATGACGGTTCACGGTCTCGTTTACGATATGACTGTGAGAGCCGCAAGGGAGGCGGCCCTTGGAGCTGGTGGCGTTATAAAGTTAGTGAGGGTCGGCAAGTTAGCCCAAAGAGATTTGAAAAGAATCGAGGAGGTCGCTCCAAAGTTGATACTTCTTGCAGGTGGAGTTGATTATGGTGATAGGGAGACAGTCATTCATAATGCGGAGATCCTCAAGAATGCAGATCCCGACATTCCCATAATCTATGCGGGAAATATTGAGGCAGCGGACGAAGTTTATGAAATGATCTCGGGGAACGGAAGAGATGTTCGCGTAGTGGAAAATGTGTATCCTAGAATCGATGAGCTCAATGTTGAACCGACGAGGGAGATTATCAGAGAGGTCTTTTCAAAAAACATTGTGAAGGGTCCCGGAATGGAGAAGATTTACTCGATAGCTGATAAGCCGGTTATCCCGACACCAGCAGCAGTTATGCTTGCGGCTGAACTCTTTTCTGAGGTCCAAGGTGATGTGCTCGCAGTTGATATCGGGGGCGCGACTACGGACGTCGATTCAGTTACCGATGGAGATCCCGAGATAGCGTCTATGCTGGCATCTCCGGAACCCAAATCAAAGAGGACCGTCGAAGGAGATCTCGGAATCTATGTTAATGCCCGTCACGTTATCGAGCATATTGGGAGGAGCGAGCTGGAAAGAGAGTTTCCCAATCTGGAGAACATTGTTGAAAACCTGACGCCTTACCCAAAGAATTCTGTCGATGAGGCCTTCTCTGTAAGACTTGCCAGATACTGTTTCGAGGCTTCCTTAAGAAGGCATGCGGGAATCATCAAGCAGTTTTATGGGCCCACCGGAAGAATTGAAGTTGCCTATGGAAAGGATCTTACGGCTGTCAGATCTGTAGTTGGTACTGGAGGAATTCTGAGCAGATCGAGATTCTCCTGGAAAATTATGGAAGCTACTAGAACTCTTTCCGAAAGACACGAAAAGGAATTGCTGCCGAAAGCCAGTGTAAAGCTTTACAGAGATAAGAACTACATTTTCGGTGCGATCGGCCTAATATCGACCGTTGATTTTTCTTCTGCAAAGGATCTTCTTAAGAGCTCTTTTGAAGAACTCGGAGATTCCTGAACCACACAAATCTGGTTATTACGCAATTGACAAGGGTTTCCTTCGGGTGATAGAATCTCCGTGAATGCGGGTGTAGCTCAGTTGGTAGAGCATCAGCTTCCCAAGCTGAGGGTCGCGGGTTCGAGTCCCGTCGCCCGCTCCATTCATATGACATCGTAGATCAGAAGACTCGCTTGGCCCAGTTCACGAAACTCCCTAAACTTCAGTTGCACTCCGCACTCCAGTTTTTCTCCCAGGCCCTTGATCCCCTTTCTGATAATGGGTTCGAAAGTTATATGGAGTTCATTTACCAAACCCTTATTGGCAAACTGGTCAAATGTGTCTGCTCCTCCAATGAGGCAGACTTCTTCATAACCTCTGTTCTCAAGTTCTTCGAGGATTTCTTCCGGAGTCGATGACGTGAAAACCAGGTTTTTGGAGCCTTCAAAATTGTCTGGAGTTCTGGTCAGCACGATGTTCAGTCTTCCGGGAAGCGCCTTTCCAATAGCATCATAAGTCTTTCTACCCATAATAACTACCCCGATCTTTGAAGTCAGGGATTTGAAGTAACTCTTATCTTCCTTTGATGTCCACTCAGTTCTGTCTTCTTTGGAGAGCGATATTTTGCCGTTGACCGTACTCGCAAATACAGCGATAACCTTCAGTTCTCGCACCTCCCTCTACATTGTCCTTCAACTTCTCACCAGTTGATTCTATCTTTTTTTTGCCTTTCAGGGCAACATTTAAGAGT
This sequence comes from Mesotoga sp., assembly GCA_011620045.1. Taxonomy (GTDB): domain Bacteria; phylum Thermotogota; class Thermotogae; order Petrotogales; family Kosmotogaceae; genus Mesotoga. Next base: position 987 of record WOZY01000046.1, on the reverse strand, counting down.
CAGTTTTGTCAGGATATGTTATTCTTCTTAAGATAGGAGTGTGAAGGACATCAAGAGGATTTTAGGAATCATTTTTGTTTCTCTTTTGTTCATTCTGATAGCTGCCTGTAGTGACGGCGGGAATTACTCTGTTTCTATCAGACAGATAGACTGCAAAGGCACGATCTGCAACATAGATCTGAATATCTCGGCACCCGGCAGGGAGCTTCCCCTGTTTCTTGTGACAATCGATCGGCCTCCGGTTGATGGCAATGACGGTTTGAAATTCAGAGGAACTGAAGCTTCGTTTGAATTGAAAGGGCAGGGTACTCATGTGATATATGTGACTTTGATTGAGGGTAAGAGATTCTTGACGACTCCGGTCTCGGTTAAGACAACGATTAATCTTGAACCTCCAGATAGGCCAGTGGTTCGATGGAGTCTTGCGCAAGGATTACTGACTCTCGATGTTAAGGCAAACGATTCCAAAAAAGTTACTGACTATCGAATTCTAGTTAATGATGTATCGTACAGATCATCTAGCGGGGTGTTTTCGGTTCCTGTAGAAAGAGATACGAAGTATATCGTCCAGGCGTTCTCAATGTCTGATATGATAAGCTCTGAACCTGCAATCGTTGATCTTGAGCTTTCGGAAGACTTCGCTCCAGAAGTGAAACTCTTCTTCACCCTTCCGTATAGAGGAGACGCGATACAAGCTGAGATTAGTGACGACTGGGACAGTCCTGAGGAGATTGAGATAGAAGCCTTCGCTCAAGAGAGCGGAATTTCTCTTCTCTTTGACGGAGCAAGGCTAATACCGGAGATACCCATTCCGGAGGGGATGAATACTCTGGTCGTTAGAGTAAGCGATTCTTCTGGCAACACTACCGAAGTCAAGAAGCAGTTGTCGGTTGTCAAGAATACTTCTCCTGACCTTCCCGAACTCTATATTGAGGAAGGCACTATAAGAAACGCAAGGTGGACTACTTCAGAAGGTTTTGTTCAACT
>WOZY01000003.1 GCA_011620045.1 Mesotoga sp. | reverse complement strand
CATCAAATACACTTCATCACAAAACGCCGCAGCGATCACATATAACGCAGACGAAACGATTGTCATCATAACGGGAACTCTTCGTGTCAATATCCCGAAAGATTTCACAAACTTACCCATCGCAAAATACGGCAGGACAGCTAAAGCAACATCTAGTTTGAAGGGAAGTGATCCACAGAGGAAAAACATCGACACAAAGCCCAGCACTATTCCTACTGGAAGGATCCGGAGTTTTCTGAGAATTGCGTAGTAAATCTCCATAACAAAGACGGCCGGAACGAACCACAAAGGAATAATGTTCACGGGAATCATTCCAACGGCAGTCCTAACGGTCAAAACGTTTACGACTACATCAATTAGCATGAAATTGAGCTCTTCTCTTGTCACGATCATTTTTACAGCTAGCCAGATCAAAATGTTTACCGACGCCATTGTGTAATAAGGAATGATTAACTGTTTAAATCTTTTCAAGAGGTTTGTTTTAAAGTCTCCTTCTTTCGATAGAAATCCTGAAAGAAAGAAGAAGGTGCAAGCCGCGGGATTTATGAGATTGGCAACGATTTGTGGAGGAAGAGTGTGATACATTACCACGAGTGCCATTAACAGGCCTCTAGCTACATCTATCCAAACAATCCGTTCATCAATGAAGATTAGTCCACCTGGTTGTTTTGCCAAAGCAACACCCCGTGAGAAATTCACTGACAGTATATCACAGTCAAGAGCGGTCCACTGAATTGACAAACGATCTATGTATGACTGCAGGCCAAAAACCAGACATATTCACATCCCGGGAAAGACCCGCAATAACGATGGGGCGATGAAACAACCAACAGAAACCAGTGATTTCGCTGAGATGTAGGAATTCACGGAGATTCTATGCTGAATTATGACGCTCCCGTTGTTATACTTATCAGTAGAGGAAGGTCAGAATTGTCAAGAAGAAGCACTATTTGGGACAGTGGGTGCAATAAGGAATCTTTCTGGCCGAACGCCCGTCTCGCAGGAGGTATGCTTATGAAGAAAGTTCTTCTGATTATCATTGTACTTGTACCATTCTTGGCGTTTGCCCAAGAGTACGATGAGCTGTTGAACACCCTTTTATCAAGGAGTGAGGCTTTCGTATCTTTCTCAGGAGCTGGCTTTGATGTGCGTTTTGTGCCGACGTATGCCGCTACTGATTCACAAGTAAAAATGATGCAGAACCAGAATCTGCTGGGGATACTCATAGTCCGATCTACAAGAGTCATGGACATTGAAGTGAATAGCGTTGTAATCATCGATGCCGAAAGCAACGAAAGGATCGCTCATAAAATCTACAAAGTCGAGGATTTGTCCACGTCTTTGGAAGTGCCTTTCTCTCTTCCTTCCGGCGGTGTTCTTGTCCTAACCTCGGAAACCCAATTAAAGGACTATTTCATGGACATTAGAATACAACAGATTCTGCTTCCATGGAGAGTGAGAACTACTGAACCCGGCAGACTTGTCGAGATGGCGCCGGTGACTCTCGACGAAACAATCTCGGCATCAGATTCGCAAGCCGCGGATGAGTATGATACTCTGGTTGTCCGCATAGCCGACTTGAATGATAGACTGGACTTCTTACAGGACAATGTTGAAGGATTGAATCTACAATTCAAAAGGCTAAACACTCTATTCCTTGATACTCAAGTTGCACTGGCTGAATATAAGGCAATGGTAGATCAAGGCGCTTTTGATGTTGAGGAGTTCGTGTTTACAATAGAGAACAGAATTGCTGCACTCGAAGAGGCAGTAGTAGACAATCCTGTCCGAAGGATAGAGTTTGAAGAGCTTAGCGATTCTCTCGACCGTCTTTACTCATCTCTTGCAGACTGGAGCGACGAGATCTCAAGAATTGAAACAGTGGCAGCTTCTCAGAGCCGGCTTCAAGTATCAGTACAAGATCTTCAGAATCAAGTGGCAGAGCTTGAGAAGTCTGCAAGTGAACAAGCTGATTCAGACGAGATTTCGTCAATCATGGTGAAGATTGATGAAATAAGTGAAGGCCTGTCTGAGGCTGAAAACAGACTTGAAGAACTCGGAAAATCCATTGGTGTCCAATCGGATGAGGTAGTCTCAGTCAGAAATGACTTGAGCGAGAAAATTGACTCTTTGAATGAGCGTTTGGTAATTGTCGAAGAATCTGTTGAGAGCAATATTGAGAACATCACGATCAACAGTGAGCTATTGGAAGGAGTGTCTTCAGAGCTGAAAGGGCTTTCGGTCTACGTATCGGAGACAGCACTTTCTCAGATGGAAAAAATAAGTTCAATGTCTGAAATACTATCAGATGTTGAAGCGAGAGTACTGGCAGCCGAGAGTTCGCTGTCTGATATAGAAGAGATCAGAGCAAGATTGTCTGCCTCCGAATCAACGACAAGAAATCTGTCCGACAGAATAGACACTCTTCGGGATACCTTTTCCTCAGCCGAAAATACCATTTCAGACCTTGTGGAAAAGGTTGAGGACCTTGAAGTCGGCGTCTTTGGAACGGGAGCAATTAACATGGATGAAATCGAGACTGAGATACTCGAATTGCGCGAAATTGCCGACAGTCTTTCAAAAGGTTTTGTGAGGTTTAACGCAGATCTGATAACTTTGAGAGAATCGATTCCTCCTGAAGGAGTATCTATCGAAACCTTTGAAGATACGCGTGGTGAGTTCATGGAAGAAATAACTATTCTTCAGAGTGATCTCACTGAACTTAGGAGCTCTTTGACAGAGCTGGATCTCTCGTTCGGGCTTCTGCAAGACTCTCTTGAAGCAGTATCAGTAGACCTTGATAGTATTAAGGGAAACTTTGACGGATCAGTTGCTGCAATTGACAGCAATATGAAGACAATCAAAAGACTTCAGGATGATCTCTCCGCAACTGAGCAAGAACTTGCGAAAGCCAAAGAAGATCTCAGTAAGCTTTCCGAGGACTTCGGGACAAGAGTTGTTTCCAGAGAAGAAATTAACGCTATCGCCGAAGAGCTTGTGAATAAGTCTAGAGAAGAATCGGCACAAGAGATTGCTTCACTGAGAAGGACGAACAACATCTGGTTGACGGTCGCAGTGATTTCATCTCTGGCAGCAGTTGTTCTCGGAATAATAAATATCCTTCCTTAGATTTGAGAAACTGTTGCAGGGAGACGTTTGCAGAAAAATGAGTCCGAGCAGAAAGACGCAGATAATTGTAATTCTCTGTCTGATCTGCTCTGTTGGTCTGGCTGGCCCACCGTTTTCGGAGATCAGGGCATTTGCCGATTTAGTGGAACAGCTGTTTCTGGCTTCGAGAAACAGCAAAAGCTTCGATCTTAAGAATCTCGAAGTTGATTCCTCCGGAAGACCGGCAATTGACTATAGATTCGAAGAAGATGTCATCTACTCCCGTGCTGGCGGAGAGACTCTTACAATGGATATTTACACTCCCAACGATATAGATACCCCGAGACCCGGCATACTATATGTTCACGGTGGCGCCTGGATTACAGGCGATAAGAGAAGCGGTCCCGGAGTAGTTATTGTAAGTGAACTCATCAGAGCGGGCTTCATTGTCTTTTCTGTAGATTACAGGCTTGCTCCGAAGTGGAAGTTCCCTTCCCAGGTGATAGATGTCAAGACGGCTGTCCGTTTTGTCAGAAAGCACTCCTCAGAATTAATGATCGATCCAGGCAGAATCGGAGCCTTTGGCACCAGTGCGGGGGCACACCTAGTATCTCTCGCTGCCCTAACTGCCGACAAAGGATTGTTTTCAAGTGATGAATTCTCTGATCAGAGTGAAGAATTGATCTGTGTTGCTGATCTGTTCGGCCCGACCGACCTTGAAGCGCTATTCACAGGGATTGAGAAAGAGCTAGCCGATTTGATTTTCGGCAGCGAAGAAGATATCCTCAAGAAGGCTAGTCCTATCTCATATGTCAGAAATGATTCCCCTCCGTTTCTTATAGTTCAGGGAGACAAAGATGCTGTTGTACCTCCCTATCAATCAGTCCGACTGTTCGAAACGCTCTTAGAAAAAGGATGTAGTGCGGAGTTGATCATCGTAGAAAACGCCGGGCACGGATTGGTGCCCGACGGAGGAGAAATGAGACCTTCAATGTTGGAAGTTGCCGAGAAGGTAGTCCACTTCTTCAAAACAACTTTGCCTGACCGATAATTGCGGGAAGATCCTCATCAACGGTCTTGATCGGCTTTATATCGAAATTACCAACAAGTTCTTCAAGACGTTAGGTGATACGAAAGCTGGCACCACTGGCCCAGGCGAATGCCTTTTACGCCCATGTATAGGAGTGCGAGAAGTGCTGCCACAGCCTTTTGCTCATACCAGGCAATATCATACTCGATTGGCAGATCAATGATATCTTCAAGGCCAAAAGCTACCTTGAGTTTCAGAGCGGCAACAACCAGCGAATATGAATCGTTGCACTGGCATGTTATACGTGTACTTCGCGCAACCTGCGGTTAGTATTACCATCTCTTTCGGAAGCTTCTCGGCCAGGTCCGTGTAGTACTGTCTCTCCTGGCGTGTCCGTCGCAACCGCCCTGTCAATCTTTTTTCCAAGGCTCTCTGAATCAAAATCGACATTAGTGATCGTTGTAAATAAGCCCTCCGCAACATAAAGGCCTGTCTCTACGTCTGTTACTACGATTTCTCGAGCTCTGACTCCCCAGTATGAGATACCCTTTAGAATCCATATTGGCTAATCCTGAAGATTCGCTACATCTGGCTCTTTTCCACAAACACCTTTGACAGTGCAACCAGTTCCCTTCATCGTTTCGGAACACTGAAAACAGAACAAGCAACTCGCTCCTTTATCGACATGAAGATATTACAGTCACGGTCGTCACGTTATCGGTAACAGTTGTTACGCTGACTGATAAATCAATAATAGGTGAACTCTCTTGAGTAGATAAATTCTTCTGGAGGATTTGAACCGTCGAGAAACTCTGTTCTATGAAATTCCCGAACTGGATTGCCTTTATCATCTCTAGAGAGAATATCTACCCTCTTACTATATTCCGTCGCTTGCTCTTTACCTTCTTTTCTGATTCTGACGATCATCCTCTCGCCATTAAGCGAACCATATGAATCATAGGAAAACTTGCTTTCCACAACAATGTAAACATCTGTTTCGAGTTCAGGAATATTCTCCCTGACTACTGAATAGCTCTCAAGCTTTTTCCCATTTTCATCAAAGAAGAGAGTGTTGGTCGAAACTCCGGTCTCCGTCAAAACTGAAAAGACAAGGGTTTTTTCATCGATATCATACCAGTAGCGAGTTCTTTCCAGTTCAATGCCTGATTCGTCAAAGGAAACGGCATCGTAGAAATCTCCATCATAGTAGATATCTACTCTCTGGAAAACAGACCCTTCTTCATCAATGAATTCCTTTTTGACTAACCTTCCCAGATCATCGTATGTATACTTAGTTTTTCTTCCTTCAGTTTCCCTGGAGATCACAAAACCGGCCCGATTGAAAGTGATTATCTCTGGATCAGAAACCATGAGTTCGGCTCCCAATTTTACAATCTCGATTTTGGTACTATGTACCTCTCCGGAGAAGCCAAACTGCTGAGCGGTAAGTTCTTCTTCCATAAAGACCGCTGCCAGCGCGCTTAATGAAACCACTAACAGAACGACTATCACTATCATTTTCCTCATTCTATCCCCTCGCTTTCTTATCGACTTTATCAATGATATCAAAAGCACGGCAATCGGACATCCATGATGCTCTAAGGTCTACCTAGATCAGTTCAGCCGTTCCTTCTTCTGATATACTGAATATGTTAGTGAAAAAGCTTTTGCTGGAGGGATTGCAGTGAATTTCAAAGAACTCTCTGAGGCAAGTGGAATCAAGTATGAAACAGTAAGAAATTATGTGAAAGTCTTGATTGAAGAAGGGCTTATCGATGAGGTCAACGAAGATGTAATCCAGATTGTGAAGAAAATGCCGGACTATACTTCCAAAGGCTTCACAGTTGTTGAGGCTGCCCATAGAGCAGTTATCCTCAAGGATACGCATGCTTCCGTTACTGAAGAACTTACTGAACTTCGAGATGAGATAGCCAGCCTTCAAGAAGAGAATCAGAGGCTAGAAAGAGAGCTTGGCGAGGAAAAAGCGACGGTCGCGGAACTCAAGGAAAGACTGGAGTCCTTCGAAAGCAATACAGAGAACTCTTCAGCTATTGCTGTGTACAAAGAAGATGTCAAGACAGCCGCTGACGCTCTGAAGACTGCAATTAAGTCAGCGGGAAGTGGTCTTGTTCAGTTCCTTCACTGGCTATTTGACACTGAAGAAGGGGTAACCAAGGACCATTCAGGTAAATGAAGCGTAATTTCCTTTCAGAAGCAAGGAGACGCTTCTTTTGCGTTAGCGTCTCCCCGAGAAACATCTATCCTAGAATATTCGAAAGCTAGAAGTCGAGAGTTGCAAGGATTCCCGTGTACCACTCTGCCCAGGTAAAGGCGTCCTCTGAATCGGCCAGAGCTACGAGTACAAAGTATTCTCCGGGACCAAATACCTCGGCATCAGTGGATTCAGAGAAGAGAGCAAGCCAGCACAGCTGCCCTGAAAAGTCAAGAGCAAAGGCACTTATTGTAGATTCACCATCAACGTAACCCGAATAACTGTCGATTATCTCATAATCGCCAAAACCACTCAGATATTCGTAAACATATCCGTCAAGTACATCGTCAGTGCTCAGTATATCAGTCGACTCACCCACAAACAGCTTTCCTACGATCGTCCCTCGCAGACCAAGATCAGCCACCTCGAAGTAGTCGGAAAGGTAGAACTGCACAGAGAATTCAGGTGGCATCATGAATCCAAAGTAATCACCTTCAACTTCTATCCAGTCGTCGACGTAGATCTCCACTTCCTCCTCACTGAGAAGAGAATCGAGCATCACGATGAATGGGTCGGTATGTCGACCTTCTTCAGGAGTAAGGAAATCAACGACCACATCTTCTTCCGGCTCCTCTTCTATTGAAATATGGCTTCCCACAATTCCAGCGATGATCTCCTTGGCTTTTTCAAGATCGCCGCCTGAATAGCTTGTAGGTTCGAAAACGAACATTGTAACAGGGCCCGGCTTAGTAATATCAACCTCTTCTGCCGGATAATACACAATAACAAATGGGTAATCTACTTCCGGATTTACCTTGAGAGATGCTAGATACACGACTAGCCCGTTGTCAAGCTCTGCAATCTCCTCGTATCTCTTTTCGGTCGAAGCGTTTTCACCGTACAAGGAAGTCACTACTGCCTGAAGTAGCTCATCTCGTACGTAAGATTCAAGCTGATAAAAGAAAAATCTACCAAACAGCACTCCGTCTTTGTCAAAGATCTGAACGTCGTAGTTCAAACCGGTTTTTTCTTGAAAGATCGAGAAATCCTCAGGTATCATTATCTCTGAAGAACCTATCACTTCGACCTTCCAGGTGCTGTCATCAGGAGCTTTCCATCCCTCTCTGAAACTTACTAATAGAGAATCAACTGTTCGCAAAGTTAGAGTAGTAAGTCCTTCTGAATCAGGAGAATTGACTTCGGCTTCGGTGGCATCTGCTGTTTCCGTTGGTTCCGGGGTAAGAGTTCTGAGTCCAAGCTGCGCCATAAGGCTCGCAGCGCAAAGAACTATTAGCAGCGTAAAAAGCAATTTCTTCATACGT
>WOZY01000100.1 GCA_011620045.1 Mesotoga sp. | reverse complement strand
ATTGACAGCGGGTCTTGGGTCTAGGGTCTGGCGAACAAAAGCGGCTTTGAAAAACTAGCGATTATACGTGCCAGTGAGGACGTCATCCCGGGCTTGACTAGGGATCTGCTCTTCTTGAGAAATCGTGGTTGCGGGAGGCAGGAAAGAGCGGAATAAGACGCAAGGCGCCGAAAAGCATCGGCGGACGCAAGGCTGGGAAGAACATCCCAGGTCGCAATGCTGGTGAAGATCGCGCCAGGACGCAGTGCCCGCTTCGCGGGGAAAGAGCCAGTTTTCGCTTAAGAGAAAACTCTTTGCGTTGTGAAGAGCAGTTGCAAGATGCAAGTTGTTAGTTGTAAGAGCAAAAGTGAAAATGATCCGATATTGAATGGTTCACCGTTCTCCAACAAAGACCAAGGATCGACATTCTGAATCAAGTTCAGAATGACGGTATGTGACGTTTTCGGGAAGAGCGCCTAGATGCTGAAAAAAGCTCGGCATGACGGAATCCAAGACAAAGAATCAAGAACCTGGACGCTTAGCGTCGGAACGAAGAACCGTTCTTCCCGAAGGACCTAGGGCTGCTCTTGAAACCCCGCTTGAGCGGGGTGGCGACGGTTCCATCGTCGACGGGGGAGTGTTCTCTTGAGATCTTCACACCCTCCAACACAAGTGGCCATTCTCCTTCAAGGGAGGACAATAGATTAAATGCAGTTGTAGAGAAAAATCAACATTTAGTAGAGTATGCAAAGCCGAATTGACCTAGTGGTGTTTGTACTATTGCACGCAACGCGACTCGGGAAAGCTGTACGGAAGGTGATAATGTGTGGTTTGACATCGATATAAGATCTCCATTACCGATCTACGATCAAATCAAGAGGGGGGTGAAGGAGGAGATCCTCAAGGAGAAACTTAAGGAAGGAGATCCTCTTCCCTCAATTCGTGAAATGGCCTCTCAAATCAGGGTTAATCCTAACACTGTTGCCAGAGCCTACAGAGAACTCGAGATGGAAGGCCTGATTATGGCAAGACAGGGATTAGGGTATATTGTAGTCAGTGACAAAGATCAGGTAAGAGACTCCGTCTTTGAAAGCCTATCTACTGAGCTTAGGGAGCCCATCCTTCGTCTAAAGAAATCGGGAATTTCTCTGGAAAGGCTCCTGGAGGTGATTGAGAAGATATGGAAAGAAATGAATTAGTCCTGGATATACAGAACCTTGAGAAAACTTATAAGGGCAATGTTGAGGCCGTTCGCGGGATCGATGTCAAGCTGGATAAACAACGAATCTACGCGCTGCTTGGTCCAAATGGAGCTGGCAAAACGACAGTTCTGAAATCCATATTGGGGTTTATCAATTACTCTGGATCGATACTTGTTCTTGGAAAGCCCATTGATGAGGTCAGAGAAATGATCTCCTTCGTTCCTGAAGAAAAGAATCTTTATGAAAATCTGGACATAGAGAAGACTCTCAAATTGAATCGTAGGATTTCGAGCAGATTCGATGAAAACCAAGCGCGCCAGTATATCGCACACTACAAACTTCCCTATACAAAGAAGATTAGAACCTTCTCAAACGGCATGAAGACAGCGATATACATCTCATTAGCTCTTTCAACCGATGCAGATCTATATATACTGGATGAGCCGACATGGGGTCTAGACCCAATCATGCGAGACGACACCCTGGAGTTCATAAGAGAGAAGGTCATTCTCGGAAAGACTGTACTGTACACGTCCCATATAATCCCTGAAGTCGAAAAAATTGCAGACGAATTCTTCATTATGATAAATGGGAAGGTTAAGTATTCTGGTGATCTCGACGGAATCAAAGAAAAGTACAGAATCGTCAAGATGCCCTTTGACAAAAAGGAACTCGATAATTGTACGGACTGTCTGGCGGCAGCAAAAGAACTTAACAGACTTTCGATAATCGTCAAAAACTCAGAGTCAACGGAGACATTTTATAGAACAGATGAAGCAACCATTTCGATTCCTGACCTGGAGGAGTTCTTTCAGATTCTGGTCAGGAGTGAAAACAGAAATTCTCGTTGAGTCCAGGAGGTTAGGATCGTGATCGAGATTAGAAACCTTACGAAGATTTATAGTGGAAGTGTAAAGGCAGTAGATAATGTGAGCCTTACTGTTAAAGAAGGCGAGATATTTGGCTTTCTGGGACCAAACGGAGCCGGCAAGACCACTACTATCAAGATGATAGTCGGTCTGCTTCAGCCGACATCCGGAAGCATACACATCGACAATATCGATGTTCTAACTTCGCCTGTAGAAGCGAAGATGAAGATGGGTTACGTTGCTGACGAACCACTGGTTATGGAGAAAATCACGGGAGTTCAATATCTAAACATGATTTCCGACGTGTTCTTGGTTCCTCCAAAGACGCGAGCAGAAAGGGCTTCGAAGCTGCTTCAAAACTTCAAGTTATCCGATGCCGTGAAAGACCCTGTCTCCACTTATTCTCACGGAATGAGACAGAAACTCTCTCTCGTTGCAGCCCTCATTCACAATCCGGATCTCTGGATCCTCGATGAACCAATAGTCGGTCTAGATCCAGAATCGGCCTTCGTTCTCAAACAGATGATGAGAAATCATGTAAAGGCTGGAAACACGGTCTTTTTCTCTACTCACGTGATGGAAGTAGCCGAGAAAATATGTGGCAGAATAGGAATAATTAATAAGGGCAAGCTAGAATTCGTCGGTACGGTTGAGGAATTAAGAAAGCTTAGCGGCAGGGGAAGCCTGGAAGAACTCTTCCTGGAGGTGACAGGTAGTGAGACTGAAAATGGTGATTTCTCTTACCTCGACGCTGATTAATGCTCACTACAATATACCCAGATCCCTATACCACTTCAAGAAGAGAGAAAGACTCTGGGAACCGGTATTAATAATAGGTGTGGTACTCCTGATGGTCTTTTCTCTTGGACCACTATACATGAGCCTGCTGAATACATTGTATGAACAGTACGAAGCTGCGGGCATGAAACAACTCTTCCTGGCCGGACCGTTTCTCATAGCGAATCTCTTCGGGCTGATCATGGGTGTTTTCCTTATGATAAGCACTTTCTTCTTCGGGGATGATATGAGCGTCCTGATCCCGCTGCCACTAAAGTCGACCGAAGTTCTGATGTCGAAGTTTCTGGTAGTGCTTATGGATCTCATGGTGATTTCAATTGCGGTCATTCTTCCCGCCTACATACTGTACGGGATTAGATCGGGAGCCGGTATTGCTTACTGGATATTCATGGTGATAGTCTTTCTTCTCAGTCAGGTATTGCCAATAATGCTCTCGGCGATAATCGTTCTGCCGCTTTCGAGACTCTTCCGATTCAAGAGGTACAGAGACAATATTGTCTATCTTATCAGCGCGCTTGTCGTCATTGGCTCCCTTGTATTTGTTTCTCTTACCAGCAGAGTTGACCCAAACACAAGCGCTGAGGAGTTCGCAAGAATGTTCTCGAGTGAAGATGCAATACTCAACAAGACAGCCGGAGCATATCCGCCGACGATACTCGTAACGAAGGCTCTGAGCAAACCCTTTATTGAAGGCATTCTTTGGCTGCTTGCATTTATTGGGTTACACGTTGCTGCTCTAGGAGTCTTCCTGTTCTTCGGCCACAAATTCTACTACTCGGTATATTCGAGCCTCCAAGAGAATTTCGCCAAACGGACAAAACTCAAAGAAGGCGAGATTGCCAATCTTATGGGCATACAACAAACAAAGTTCTCCGCGCTGTATAGAAGAGAATGGTGGTATTTCCTCAAGGTCCCGGCATTCGCTTTCAACGGATTTGGGAATGTACTGGTCTTCCCAATTCTACTTGTAATAGCGGCCGTTGCTGGCCAAACAGACCAGTTAGGTCAGATGCTGGACCAGTTTCAAGAGTACAAGCCTCTCTTTGTTCCCGTCGGCGCGCTGATCGCAGCCGTTGCGGGCGGAATTAACGGCCTTGCCTCCTCGATGTTCAGCAGAGAAGGTACCCTGATCAGGGAATTAAAGGCTTTTCCCGTTGACATAAATGAAATTGTGAAAGTCAAATTCCTGCACATTGAGACTCTCAGTTTGATTGGACCGGCATTTGGCGCAATTGCCCTCGGCATAATTCTTGGACTGTCTATAGTGGAGATGCTGGTCGTATTTGTCGTTGGAGCGATAACCCTGACGTTCTTGAACATTCTTCAGATGATCATCGACTCGATGAAGCCAATTCTCGAATGGGAGAACCCTCAAAGAGCAATGAAGCAAAACGTCAACGTTGCGCTCTCAATTCCCGTAGTCTTTGGATACGTTGGGGGTTTTGGATATCTAGCATTCCTTTTGAGAGACACAATGTCTGGAGTCGTCATGACACTAGTATTGACTGCGATCGCCTTGATTGGTATCGTAGTTGCGTGGCCTGTGCTAATGAAGAGAGCGAACAGGCTTTTTGCTGGAGATTTGTGAATAATTTGACTTAGCCTGTAGTTCCCGATCGCGTTAATAACCTGAGCCAAAGTGCTATAAATGGAGTCAGACAAAGCCAGAACTGGTCTATTAACGGAGGTTGATGAATGACGAAATACCATCAGAAAACAGTCGAAGAAGTCATAAAAGAACTCGGCTCAAGCTCAAGCGAGGGTCTCTCCGGAGCGAAGGCAAAGGAGAGAATCGAACAATACGGTTTGAACCAGTTAACTGAGAAGAACAAGCGCAGCGCATGGAAGATTCTTCTTTCTCAGCTAAGGTCTGTGATGATAATCATTCTTATCGCCGCTTCAGTAATCACGGCCTTCATTGGCGAAGTAAGGGACACGATTGTTATTCTCGCGATAGTTGTTCTGAATACTATCCTTGGCTTCTCCCAAGAATACAGGGCCGAAAAGGCAATGGCCGCCCTGAAGAAGATGTCCGTGCCCAGAGTAAAGGTCAGGCGGGATGGACAGACTGTAGAAATCAACTCAACAGAGATCGTACCTGGAGATATCGTTATTCTAGAGGCCGGAAATATCGTTGCGGCAGATATGCGACTTATCGAGGCAACCAATCTGAAGATTCAGGAGTCCGCCCTCACTGGCGAATCGGAGGCAGTGGAGAAGACCACGAAATCCATCGAAGAAGAGAACCCCTCTCTTGGCGACCGTAAAAACATGGCATATTCCGGAACGATTGTCACTTACGGCAGAGGAATCGGTATAGTGACGGCCACAGGAATGAGAACTGAACTTGGGAAGATCGCGACAATGCTTCAAGATACGGCCGAAACTCAGACCCCCTTGCAGAAGAATATCGATCAGCTTGGAAAGATTCTTGCCTTGATCGCGCTTGGAATAGTAGCTGTGATCTTCGTAATGGGCTTGTTGAGGGGTGAAGACCTCGAGCTGATGTTCATGACTGCGGTCTCCTTCGCAGTGGCCGCAGTTCCAGAAGGTCTTCCAACGGTCGTGACTATAGCTCTTGCGCTTGGAGCCCAGAGGATGCTGAAGCAGAATGCTTTGGTTCGCAAGCTCATGGCCGTTGAGACGCTTGGTTCCGTTACCGTAATCTGTTCCGATAAAACAGGAACGATTACCGAAAACAGAATGAAAGTGACCGTCGTAGAAATGGCCGGGCGCACACTGGACTTTGGAAAGGAAAATGAACCGGATCCCGAGGCCCTCCCCGAAGACGACAATAAATCCTTTGAGATAATGCTCACGGCTGGCGCTTTGTGCAACGACGCTGAGATAAAGCCTCCCGTTCACAAGAAACAGCAGGTAGATGTTATCGGAGATCCCACAGAGGGCGCGCTAGTATATGCTGCTTACAGAGTCGGCATCGAGAAAAGGGACCTAGAACAGGCTATGCCAAGGGTTCTGGAGATCCCCTTCGACTCGGAACGAAAGAGGATGACAACTATCCATGAGATCACGAAGAACCCAAAGGGACCAGTTCCAGCCGATGTTCCTGCACATTTGCGGGAGAATGGTGTTGAAAAATACGTGGCCTTTACGAAGGGTGCCGTTGATTCGCTTGTCGAGGTTTGTGACAGGGTGCTGGAGGGCGACGAAATCCATGAAATAGATGATGAATGGAAGAGAAGAATCATAGAGAAAAACAACAATCTTGCGGCCAATGGGATGAGAGTTCTTGGAGTAGCCTTCAGAGCTGTCGATCCGTCAGAAGTTGAAGAGAAGAAAGTAGAAGAGAGAAAGCTGATCTTCACCGGAATGTTTGGGATGATGGACCCCGCAAGAGAAGGAGTAAAGGAATCGATCATCACTTCTCGCGAAGCTGGCATAAGGCCAATAATGATTACTGGTGATCATCCTCTGACGGCAGGATATATCGCAGAAAGTCTCACAATGGTCGAAGACAAGTCGCAGGTGAAAATGGGTATAGAGCTGGAGAACTTGTCTGATGATGAACTAGATAGGATTACCGCGAAGACTTCCGTATACGCAAGAGTTGCTCCCGAACACAAACTGAAGATTGTCAAATCACTTCAAAGGCAGGGAAATATCGTCGCTATGACAGGAGATGGAGTGAATGACGCTCCCGCTCTGAAGCAGGCCGATATAGGCGTAGCAATGGGAATTATGGGAACTGATGTCACAAAGGAAGTTGCCGACATGGTTCTCACCGACGATAATTTCACTACAATAGTATCGGCAGTTAAGGAAGGACGAACGATTTTCGACAATATACAGAAGTTCATAAGATATATATTGGCATCGAATTTTGGTGAGATCTGGACAATGCTTCTCGGACCGTTCATGGGTATATCACTTCCACTTACGCCTCTTCAGATACTCTGGCTGAATCTCGTTACAGATGGAGTCCCCGCCTTAGCACTTGCTGTAGAACCGCCAGAGAATGACATAATGAGGCGCCCGCCCAACCCCACAAAACAGCATGTCCTTGCAAATGGCGGATGGAATGTGATCTTTATCGGGTTATTGCTCGCAGCCTTTTCCCTTGGCATAGGTTTGGTCTACTGGCTGAATGACGTGAATGGTCCTTGGAGAACCATGCTTTTCTCTACTCTTGTCTTTTCGCAGCTTTTCTTTGCACTGGCGGTAAGGTCAAGAAGCAAATCGATCTTCAATGCTCCGTTCAAAGATAATCCTTCTCTCATGTATGCAGTGCTTGGAAGTCTCGGGCTTCAGCTTACAGTAATCTATGTCCCATTCATGCAGAAACTATTCTCCACACAAGCTCTGGGAATATGGGATCTACTTTTGTCTCTCGCACTTGGCAGCGCAATCCTCTGGATATACGAAATCAAGAAGCTGATTACGAGAAAAAGGCAATAGAGAATAGTTGACCGTTGAAGGTTCGCCGTTATCAGAGAAGAGCAGAAGTGATGCTGCTTCGCAGGAAGCGATTTTGAAGCCAGTCTGCTGACGCAGGCCAGTTCCTCTTCGCGGGCATAAGAGAGGATGAATCGAGAAAGAGCGTGTCGAGACGCTCGCTCCGCTCGCGAGAAGGCGAGAGTTGATAATCATTGACCGTCAGCGGTCCACGTCCTCCGACAAGGAAACGCGAAGCAGGTTATAAGAGGCGGGTTAGCAAGAACGGGTTATCGAAACCGGGTTATGAAGAGATCGAAAAAGGGATTTATTTGCACTGAGGAGATTTCATGAGAAGAATAGTTACAAGTTTTCAGTTCCAAGTTCCAAGCAGCGAGTTCGAGATCAAATAAGGTCATGCCCTGTCATACTCCAAAAAAACGTCCTTCAATTGGACCGAAGAGCAGATCCTGGATGGAGTAAGGGATGATGTTCTCACTAACGCT
>WOZY01000084.1 GCA_011620045.1 Mesotoga sp. | reverse complement strand
CCCCTCCTCTACTCAGGGGAAAATGTTTAGACAACCAAAAGAATCATGAACGCTATGACAAGAGAATAAATACCGGTGGTCTCTGCAATTGCGTCTGCCAGAATCATTCTGGTTGTCAGTGTTCCTATCATTTCCGGTTGTCTTGCCATTGCTTCCATCGCACTCGCACCGATTCTACCTTCACCGATCCCGGCCCCGATTGCACCTATTCCCATTGCAAGTCCGGCACCGATAAACTTTCCCATCAACATCAAGCCTTCTCCAATATCCACAATAAAACCTCCTTACTCTATTAATGAGCTAATATATGCTATAGCAAGTATCGCAAATATCAAAGCCTGGATTGCTCCGAAGAACAGTCCGAAGATACCCCACAACGCCGCCGGCAGAACAATGTACTTGACCAGATATCCGAGGATGACTATCAAGATCGCTCCTCCCATGATGTTTCCAAAAAGCCTTAATGCATGGGATAAGGGCTTCGCGATCTCGCCAATCAAGTTTATGGGAAACATCCACCAGATCGGTTCAAAGAAACTCTTGCCCCAGTTCTTCCAGCCCTTCACTTTTATAGCGTAAACGTGGCTCATGACAAAAACGAAGAATGCGAGCATGAGGTTCATATTGAGATCTGAAGTGGGTGCGTACCAAGTATCCGAGAGGATTGTGAGTTTGACCCCTCCTCCCTCCAGAGGAATGACGTTGATACCGGGGAAACTCGCTATGAAATTCGACACGATAATGAACAGGAAAAGTGAAGCGGCTATGTCGAATATTGGCCTCACAAACTCTTTCCTCGTAACCGAGCCTTTCACAAGATCCAGTATGTAATCTAGCAGCACTTCCAGGAGACTCTGTTTCTTGCCTGGAATAATCTTGAAGACTTTCACTCTCGTTGCGATGAATATGATTGTCACCATGACTACCCAGGTCATTATTACCGTGAGCGGATTGACTCTGCTAAGCGGTCCTTCTCCGAAAGGCAACTGATAGATCCACCTCTGACCGACACCTTCAAGCTGGAATTTGTAGCCCGTGGCAACCATGTAAATTATTACGGCAATATATCCGCCAAAGATACCTCCAAGAAATACCTTGTCGGACCTGGTTAGATTAAGTTTCACAGAGCCACCTCCCAAAGGCTATGGCAGCGATCTTTAGGTTCATCACGCCGAGAAAGCTTCCAAGGAAGAATTCGAGGGAGACGGTGGCCGCCGTAGCAAAACAGATACCGTAGAAAAAGTATCTTGCAATAAAACCGGCAGGAACCCTCTTCTTCTCTCTGATCAAGATCTGTGCGTCATAGTTTATCAGTAGTAGTGCGACAAGAGCAAAAGCCGTTCCATAGAAAACGCCCATTTCCGAACCGGAAAGCGGTGTGACAGCAAGAGCGGCACTTTCAACCATTGCCAGAACTGCGAGTATTATCGATGTCTTCATCATCATTGTCCTTGTTTCTGTCATATCGCTCTGCCTCTTTCAAGAGATATCTTACTCCATTATATATGCCGGAGAAGGCTCCGAAAAGTAGGAAAAGTGAAATCCACAACTTCTCCATACCGGCAAATCTGAATAGAAGATAACCAAGACCGCCTGCGACGGCAATATTCGCGATCACAATTACTGCAAACTGATAAAGCGATGCAAGTGCAGTCCAGCTGATCCTGCTCCTATTCTCTTTCAAGTTGATGCCGTCTCCACGCTAGCACCAGTAATCGCCTACGGAGATTTCAATGTCAAGGGGAACTCTCAGCGAAACGACTTCAGACATCCCCTCATGCAAGATCTCCTTGAGCTTGTGAAGCTCATTTTCGGGAGCCTCATAAACCATTTCGTCATGGACCTGAAGAATTGCAAAGCTTTCCATCTTATGCTCTTGCAGCAATTCAAAAATTTTTATCATAGCCATCTTCATGATATCGGCCGCCGTTCCCTGAATAGGCGTGTTTATCGCTATCCTTTCGCCCTCTTGAATAACATTCCTGTTCTTCGTCTTGAACTGCGGAATCTCTCTCTTTCTTCCGAACATAGTTCTCACAAGGCCCTTCTCCTTTGCTTCCGAGATGGTGTCCTTGATGAACGTCCGCACCTGAGGATAAGCTTTGAAGTAGTTGGATATCATATCTTCGGCATCATTCGATGGGATCCTCAATCTGCTCGCCAAACCGTAAGAAGATATTCCGTAGATTATGGAGAAGTTCACCATCTTTCCTATTCTTCTCTGTTCATCAGTCACTTCGTTTTCCTTTATGCCGTAAAGATTTGCCGCAGTGAGGCTGTGGACATCCTTGCCGTTCTTGAATGCATCGAGCAACTGCTCGTCCTGACTCAGATGAGCAAGGATTCGAAGCTCGATCTGAGAGTAATCTGCACTTACGATCCTCCAGCCCTTTTTCTGAGGGATTACACACTTTCGTATTTCTTTTCCCTCTTCATCCCGTATAGGTAGATTTTGCATGTTCGGATTGCTGCTGGAAAGCCTCCCCGTTCCCGTACCCGTCTGGTGATAGCTTGTGTGGATTCTTCCCGTCACTTTGTTTACAAGGCCTGGAAGTGAATCGAGATAAGTCGACTTCAACTTCTGGTACTTTCTGTATTCAAGAAGCTTCTGCACTGCCGGGTGCTCCCCGGAAAGTTCCTCTAGAGCGTCCGCGCTGGTCGAATAAGAACCGCCCTTAGTCTTTCTTGAAGGGGTTAATCCCAGCTTTTCGAAAAGCACCTTTCCAACTTGCGAAGGGGAATTGGGATTGAACTGTTCTCCAGTCAAATCGAACAACTCTTCAAGGATCCGATCAAGTACCTTACCGTACTTGGCTGAAAGACTGGTGAGCGAGGGTACGTCGAAATATACACCGTTCAGCTCGAGATCGGCCAATACGGGAATCAGGGACAGTTCCACGTTTCTGAATATATCCTCCAGTTCCTGTTCATATATCTTCTTTCTGAGAACCGATGAAAGCCTGAGCGCAATATCCGCATCTTCTACCGAATAACGCGCCGCCTCTTCGAGCGGAACCTTCGAAAAATCGGTGCCCAACTGGTTCCTCTTCATAAGGTCTCCAAATTTGATTGTCTTGTAGCCGAGAAACTTCATAGCCAGTTCGTCAAGATTGAAGCGTTTCGCGTCAGGCGAAAGAAGATAAGCCGCTATCATGGTGTCAAATTCCGGAGCTACCGGATGAATCCCATTTACAGAGAAGACCGAGTAATCGAACTTCAGATTCTGCCCTATTATCTTTGAGGCCTTGTCCTCAAGGATTTTCTTGAGTCTTGGAAAAAGTTCTTCTTTTTTTGCCTGCCACCCTTCAGACTTATGAGCCACAGGGATATAATAACCTGTCTCTTCTTCAAGGGAGATCGAGACCCCTACAATCTCTGCTGAATGAGGATCCAGAGAAGTGGTCTCCAGATCGACAGCAAACAAAGGGTTGCTCTGCATTTTTTGTAGGAGTCGATCCAGTTCCTTATCGCTACTCACGAGCTTATATCCATTTATATCTGAAAGCGATTCGTCTGCTTCATCTATCAGCTTGTATTCATCGATCATCGAGGAAAACTCCAGCTTGAGGAAGACCTCGCGCAATTCCTTCTTCTTGAAGCCCTCATATTTGATGTCGTCGAGAGTGATCTTCAGGTCTTCATCGTCAAGAAGCTTCACGAGCTCCATGGACAGCTCAAGCGATTTTCTTCCGTCTATCAGCTTCTTTCTCAATCCCGGACTGAGCTGCCTCATGTTTTCGTAAATCCCGTCGATGTCTCCATATTCCTTCAGCAACTTCTGTGCGGTTTTGATTCCGATTCCCGGGACACCGGGGATGTTATCTGACGAGTCCCCCGCCAGTGAAAGGAGATCATGAAGTTTCTTAGGTTCCAGCTCATACCTGGACTTGACCCTCTCTTCATCGTATAATTCGAGATCGGTCAGACCCGTCACAAACCTTAGAATGTGGATCTTTTCATCTACAAGTTGGAGAAGATCCTTGTCGCCTGTAACCACAAGCACTTCATCTACTTCGTTGCGATACCTGGTGGCCGCCGTGGCAACTATATCATCGGCCTCAAGTCCCGGAATCGAAAGGAATTTTATTCCAAAGGCCTCGACAAGGTCGGGAACGTCCTCAAGCTGCGCAACGAGAGCCTCGGGCATCGCCTCTCTAGTCGCTTTGTAAGATTCGTATGCCTCATGACGCTTTGTCGCTTCCTTTCTGTCGAAAGCAAAGATCGCGTAGTCGCCTTTCTTCATTTTCTCTCTCGTGAATTTCGAGAGCATCCGTGCAGTTCCAAAGAGGGCGTTCGTCGGCTCTCCCTTTGAATTGGTAAGAGTAACATCTATTCCGTAATAGCCCCTATAAAAAATCGCTGTTCCATCAAAGAGATACAGTTTTCCGGGCATCATTCTTCCTCCAGTTCGTCTAGAAGCTCAACGGCCCTCCTATAATGGGGTATGACAATTGACCCCCCCACAACTAAAGCTATATTCAACGCTTCCATAATTTCATCACGACTGGAGCCGGTAGTCTTACACTGGATAATGTGGTAGGCGATGCAGTCATCGCACCTGAGCACTGTCGAAGCGACCAGTCCCATCAACTCTTTTGTTCTGCTGTCAAGAGCGCCGTCTTTGTAGACGGCTCCGTCGAGCGAGAAGAAGCGCTTCGTCTCCATGTTACCAGTTTCCAGAATTCTTTTGTTCATTTTCTCTCTAAAATTCTTGAATTCGTCAAGTCTTGGCATTTTTCCTCCTAAAGTGTGAGAGAGAAGAGCCCGACGGCGTTCTCGTAAAGCTTCTCCGAACAGTTCCTTGCAGAGATTTCCTTCAGAGCGGCGATTTCTTCAATTACGTACCCGACATAGTATGGTTCATTTCGCTTTCCTCTAAAGGGGACCGGCGGCAAATACGGGCAATCCGTTTCGCATACCAGTTTCTCAAGAGGGATCTCCCTCACGACATTCCGCAATTCTTCGTTTCTCTTGTATGTTATGGGCCCCCCAATTCCCAGAGAGAAGCCCAAATCAACAAACTTTCTCGCATATTCAAGATCGGCAGAAAAAGCGTGGATCACACCCTTGAAGTGGCCACATTCCAGGATCGTCTTATAGGCTTCAGGGTAGGCATCTCGAACGTGAACAATAATCGGTAAATCTAACTTTGCTGCCAACATAAGCTGCTCTTTGAATGCCTTGAATTGACTGTCTGCGGGAGAAAGGTTTCTGAAAAAATCCAGGCCAATCTCGCCAACCGCCACGGCTTTCTCACGGGATAGAAGCGATTCAAGGGAGCGAATTCCCTCAGCATCTAATCCACTGCTGTCATGAGGATGGACACCGGCCGAGAAGAAGGCGTTCTCCAACTCCCTTACAGTCTCGTATGCTCTCTGAGAATCCTCGACATTTGTTCCAACCTCGATCAGAAGAGAAATCGCATTTTCTTCGATCTGGGCAATCACACTCTCTCTATCATTGTCAAACTGAGGAAAGGAAATGTGGGCGTGCGTATCAACAAGCCTGAGGTCAGAAAAATCAGGCGTTTGCCCTGACATGAAAGATGTCACCGTCCTTCACAATCTCCTCCTTGCCTACTACTTTCACCAGACCCTTTGCCTTGGCCTCCTGCATGCTTCCTATTGTCATGAACTCTTCGTAGGGAATGACCTCGGCCCTGATGAAGCTCCTCTCGAGATCGGTGTGTATTTTCCCTGCCGCCTCTTTGGCTGGAGTGTTCTTCTTTATTGTCCAGGCCCTGACCTCGTCTTCTCCGACAGTCAAAAAAGAGATCAGTCCCATGTGCTGATATACGACCCCTGAGAGCCTTTCAATTCCACTTTCGGAGATTCCAAGTTCTTCCATGAAGAGCTCTCTGTCTTCCTCCGAAAGCTCGACAAGCTCGGCTTCGATCTTCCCAGAAAGCTCGATATGAGCGAAACCATTCTGCTCTATTTTCTGGATCAGCGCATCTCGCTCGGGGTAATTGCCGGAAGATAATTGTTCTTCATCTATATTGATCGCTACTATGATCGGCTTGGCAGTGAATAAAGAGAGAGAGCCAAGAAGCTTCTTATCCTCTTCGCTAAGCTCCAGTTGAGAAGCAAAACTGTTGTTCTCAAATCCTTTTTCGACAATATGAAGAAGCTCCGTCTCCCTTTCCTCTTCGGAAGAGAGCTTCCTCTTCTTCTTCGCCTCTTCGAGCCTTACAAGCCTGTTCTCCACAACTTCCATATCGCGGACGAAAAGCTCCGTCTCTATCGTTTCGAGCTGCTTGACAGGTGTATACGCCTCCGTCGGCCACGGCACCGAGGGATCTTTGAAGGCTCTGACAACGGCAAGAACTGCCTCGGAGTTTTGAATGAACTGAAGGATTCGATTCTTTTCCTTCTGGTTGGCCGAGAGATCGTACCCGGGAATATCCGTAAATGAAACCGTCGCATATACAGTCTTCTTTGGACTGAAGATCTTTGAAAGCTCATCCACTCTTCTGTCGTACACCCTTGCAACAGCAGTATGTGCTTCGTTCTTATGACTTGAATGGGGTTCAACACCGGTTAGGAGGGTGAACAATGTACTCTTTCCGCTCAACGGCAGACCGAAAATTCCTATTTCCATAGCACCGCCTCCTCGTGACATATCTATATTATCAGAATAAAGGAGGCTTTGGAAACAGATTCGTGTTTCGGGGGCGAAGAAGATGTTTCCGCATTCTGCCCGCTAATGTACGGGTAAAGCCTGAATCTGCAATTCCCCGATCTTTATCTCGTCCTCTTACTTTCTCGAACTATCTCCACGTTTCTCTTTGTCTTCAGATCCGTCCCGTTATCTTCTCGAGAGCTTTTCTATCGAGAATCTTAATCAGCTTGCCCTCCTGCCTGATAATTTTATCTGCGACAAACTCGGAAAAAACCCTCGATAGAGAGGGCCTTGCTACGCCAAGAGCGTCGGCTAACTCTTCTTTTGTTGTCTTCAATTCAAATTCACTTCCGAGGTCGTCGCTCTGTTTCAGAAGAAAGTTGGCCAATCTTTGATTTAGCGTGTTGAGAGAGAGCATCCACACCTTTTCCGCCAATGTAGCAAGCCTATCTCCCATATCTCTGAGCAAGTTTCTGAGAAAGACTTCATACTCTTTGCACAACCGTAGTATCCCGTCTCTCTCTATGTGAAGAACCGCGCACTTATCTGTGGAAACAATATCGACCGGTATCACGTTCTTCGAAGCGAACAGAAAACCAGGCGCGAGAATCGATGGGGCCTCCATAGTCTCTATCGTAATAACTTTCCCTGAGAAATCCTGCATCTGAGCCTTTGTATGTCCTTGAAGCAAAATTAACATTTCGTCGCAGCGATTATTCTGCTCTTCGATCAATTCTCCGTTAAGGGACGAGGTAATTCTGTGATTCACATCTTTAAATATCCTCTCGAGCTGACCCACCTTGATTCCTTCGAAGAGACTGCATCTACCGAGGTTGTAGATTAATGGATTCAATATACACCTCCGATCTTGAGTAGTACAAAGACATTATAACCAGACAGTGAGTCTTTTTTCGAGAAACGTTGGTTTTACAAGTCCTGGTCGTTTCGAAATTGCGCTTGATTTAGTAGGTGCAGAAATAGTATCATATTAAAGTTCACTTTGATATCTTCTTTTTGGGGTTGTTACGGATGGGAGTTGTAGCGAGTTTATCGTTTTCCTTCCCGTTCGTTGTACTCTTGTAAAGACATTATCAGGAGGTCGACTTGCGACTTTTCATTTTCGATGTCGGCGGTGTAATTGCCGAAAACA
>WOZY01000108.1 GCA_011620045.1 Mesotoga sp. | reverse complement strand
CACTGAATCTATATGTACCGTCGACAATCTCTCCAGGTCCCTCGATTCGAAACTGTACATCATCGCCATCAGGTTCGCTAACTCTGCTGAGGATATCAACTTCTACCGTCTCGCCCTCTTTCAAAACCAAGTCGCTCAGCAACAGCCTGGGAGTTCGATTCACATCATAAACCTCAATCTCAAAGCTTGAAAAGGACTCGTTTCCAAAGCTGTCTTTCACTTTTACTGAAACACTTTTCTTCCCGCTATCTTCGAAAGAGGGTTCGTATATGAATAGACCGTCTTCGAGTCTTCCAGGACCATCTTCTATGCTTAGAATTATCTTTTCAACATCTTCATCAATCACCGAGGAAGTGATATCAATAGTCAGTCTTTCCCCTTCATTCACAGTCTGATTGTTGATTCTTATTTCGGGCGGAGCATTTACGTCCGTAACTTCGAGCTGAATATCTCGTACCGTTTCATTTCCCTGTGTATCTCTGGCCAGTACCCTCAAGACGGCCTTCCCGGAGTCACTGTATCCCGGAGCATAACTATAGATGCTTCCTTCGAGCTTACCGGGCCCTTCGACAGAGAATTCCAGGTCGTCCCCATCTGGATCAGTTGCTATTGAATTCAGGTCTATCGATAGCATCTCTCCTTCTCGAACAACGACCGGGGAAGTGTCGATTTCCGGCGGCCGATTGACTCTGATAACGTTTATCAACATTTCATCTTCCGATTTCTTTCCTTGATTGTCTGTTGCCCGGATCCTCACTGAGATTTCTCCGGCGTACGAGAAACCGGGTTCGAAAACGTAAGAAAAGCCAGACAACTCTCCTGGACCCTCTAAGATTTCAAGAGCAACGTCATCGACCTTTTCATCTTTCACAAACTGCTTTAAGCTTAGAATCAGTGTTTCGCCCTGGTTGACAACCTGTACGGGCAATTCCAGTTCTGGTTCCTTATTCATAAGTCCGGGAAGCGTAATGACCAAGATTATTGCAACGGCGGCAGCTGCAATAAGAACATAGATCATCCATCTTTTCATCATTTCTCACCCCCTTAATTGTCGGGAACTACCGCAAACTTTCTTAGGTCTGTCTAGAACTTGTCACATCAAGAGTCTTAGATTCATTGACTTAGTTCCCTTCTCGGATTATCGATTTTATCCGTCGGCATTTCAGCGTTTGATACGTCATCCTGGTCAAAGAGAACGACTACCTCATCGAAGCCCATGCCCAGGAATAGTCCGTGAAAGAAGTTTCTCGCACTCTCTCTTGACGTCTCATCGACACCCATTTCAAAGGCGTTTTGAAGTGCCTGTTTTTCAATTTCTTCACTGTATGACTGAAAGGTTTTCAGCATGTCCCTGTTGCCAAAAATTCTTACTAACACCCCGCTTTGATTGATCACCCTTATATCTGGAATCTTATTCTGTGGGATAGTTACTTCAAGCTTAGGAGAGGGAAGAGTGAGCTTTATTCTCCTTGCTTCACCTTCATGTATTTCGATGGCGTTCTCCTTCAACCTTCTCAAATCAAGATAGCCTCGAACCTGGAACGGAACAATGAAAATAAAGTGCTGCAAAGTACCGGGGACGAAACTTCCTTTCTCAGGTTCAAAGATGAGCAAGGTGGTCATCCTGGCGGTACTTAGTTCGGAGATTCTCTCTACCTTATGAATTATCGATTCTGATCTGAAGCTTACCTTCTTCCTCGACTGAAAGAAGAAGAACAAGAGCAACGCGATTACGGCAAAAAGAACAATATTTAGAACGAGCAATGAGTCACCTCCAAGAACCTGACTGTTTCAGAAATTATTCATTTAATGCACCATTAGACTGCCCATAACAGCCATGGCAACTAAAGTGATTACTATGAAAACAATCGCCAGAATTATCAGTACTCCTTGTATCCTGAAGTAGTATCTAAGACTGTCAAGAGCTATCTCCAGGCTTACTGTAGCCTTTGAATAAATGAACGTGTCTAGCTCCTTTTTTGATTTTCTTAATTTCAGCCCCATAACCAAAACGATAATTGCACTTATCGCTCCTAAGATAGAAAAGGGATTCGCTACCATACCCGCTTTAGATCCTATGATTCCAAGAACGGCGCCGATAATCGTCCAGACACCCACAAAACCAGCCCAATAGCTCAGACCGCTCAAAGTTTGATAAGAGATGCTTTCAATTCCAGAAGCTTCATTTGTCCTTTCTAACATAAGAAATGCCTCCTCTTCTCAACTCATACCAAGTTTATCAGAGAAGAAAGAAAATCCATTCAATTGGGGAAAACCCATTCAGTTAACCTGCTATATGGCTTACTCTTATGTACTGACAACTGCTTCACTAGGAGCATCGAGAATGATATAATTAAAACAATCTATATCGGAATTAAAACTAAGGAGGTCTGCAGACAATGGAATATCGCAAGGTTGGAAAGAGCGGTCTTCTCATCAGTGAACTAAGCCTGGGTTCATGGCTCACATTTGGGGCTCAGCTGGACATTGATAACGCAAGAGAAGCAATGAGAGAAGCGTACAGATCAGGAGTTAATTTCTTCGATACTGCCGAAGCATATGCCAGTGGAATGGCCGAATCGATGATGGGTGAAATTTTAAAGGAGTTCAAACGCGAAGAGATTGTCGTATCAACAAAGATTTTTTGGGGAGGAAGCAAACCAAATCAAAAAGGTCTTTCGAGAAAGCATCTGCTTGAAGGTACCTGGAATTCACTAAAGCGGCTACAGCTCGAGTATGTTGACTTGCTATATGCCCACAGACCCGATCCCGAAACTCCGATGGAAGAAGTGGTTCTTGCAATGGACTACATCGTCAGAAATGGAATGGCTTTCTATTGGGGTACATCGGAATGGAGCGCCAAGGATCTGGAAGAGGCTCATAAGGTTGCAGACAAGCTGAATGCAGTTCATCCTGTAGTCGAACAGCCTCAGTACAACATGTTTGTAAGAGAGAGAGTTGAGTCCGAGTACTTGCCTATATACGAAAAGTACGGTCTAGGTCTTACCATCTGGAGTCCTCTGGCAAGCGGACTTCTTACGGGAAAATACAACAATGGGATCCCCGAGGACAGCAGATTGGCAAAATTTCCCGGTCTGAAAAAGCATCTTGAAGAGAACAAACTCTTCTCGGATGATAATCTTAAGAAAATTGCGAGGCTGGCAGATGTCGCAAAGAAACTTGATACCGGACTCGCTCAACTGGCACTTGCCTGGATCCTCTTAAATAAAAATGTTAGTTCGATAATTCTTGGAGTTAGTAGGGTAGAACAGCTGAGGGAAAACTTAAAGGCTCTCGATCTAAGAGATAAACTGACAGAAGATGTGATAGAAGAGATAGATTCAATTATTAAGTAACTTCCGTCTGACCGCTTCATTTGGGGATTATGAAGAGAGGAGTTGTCGGTTTTGAAAAAGGCATTGTTGTTTCTATCGTTTCTACTGATAATCGCTCTTGGAAGTTCATGTTTCTATATAGTTTCAGTGCCCATCCCAATAGTTGAAGGAACGATAGAACCAGTTGTTCTTAAACTTGAAGGAAGCCCAGTGGCTGTTTCAAGCTTCGATTTTGGAAATGAGAAAGTTCCGTCGCTAGATGAAATCATTTTTGAAGCAAAGAAAAGAATACAGTTGAATCTGCCGGACAATTTCGTAGTTACGGATCTTGAAGTTAAGGCGAGAGTTGTCTGGACTCTCGAAAATCCCAAACTTGATGACTCAGTCAGTATCGACTTCTATGTATTCAGAGAAAGGCAGACAACGGAAGACTTCTTGAATTTCTTCAAAAATCCCGATTCCATAATGGAGCACAGACTCTTCAATGATGTAGTTCGACCGGGAGAAAATATCTTTGAGATCGATTCGAAGGACTCCGGCTCACTGGAAATGATTCTCGAGATAATCAACGAAGGATCTTCTGAAAACATAGATTGGCTGGCTCTTTACGACTATGAAGCATCCTCGGATTCTTCAGTGACGATCTATCTGAGCGGAACTGTCTGGGTCAAGAGGGTAGTTGAGTGAGAGTCTTCATCAAAGACCGAAGGTCCCCCTAGAGGGGACCTTCTCATTTCTTGAGTAAACTAAAGAATCTTCTCACTGATGGACTTTGCCTGAAGGAAGAGCAGGAGGTAATCTCTTCCACCTGCTTTGGAATCAGTACCGGACATATTGAACCCCCCGAATGGCTGAACTCCAACAAGCGCCCCGGTACACTTTCTGTTGAAATAAAGGTTTCCAACATGGATTTCCGCTTTTGCTCTCTCTATCCTGTCTCTTTCCCTGCTGTACAGCGCGCCTGTAAGTCCATATTCTGTTCCGTTGGCGATTTCAATAGCATGATCGAAATCACGCGCCTTTATTATAGCCGTGACGGGTCCAAATATCTCTTCCTGAGCGATTCTTGCTTCCGGTGGCACATCGGCGAACACTGTGGGTTCAATGAAGTATCCCTTTCCTTGAATATGATTACCGCCCGTTACCAATCTGGCCTCTTTCTTCCCTATATCAATGTAATTCATTATTTTCGTCATGGCCGCCTCATTGATAACAGGCCCCATGTAATTGTCCGGATCGGTGGGATCTCCGACGGTCAGAGCTTCGGTCTTCTCCTTTATGAGTCGAACTGTTTCGTCATATACATTCTCCACGACGATTATTCTCGATCCCGCCGAGCATTTTTGCCCCTGGAAGCCAAACGCACTCGAAACTGCTCCTGAAGAGGCTGCTTCAATATCTGCTGTTTCATCGACTACTACGCAGTCCTTCCCACCCATTTCCAATACTACCCTCTTTATCCACTTTTGACCCTCTTGATGTTTTGCAGCCAGCTCATTTATTCTTAGTCCTACTTCTTTCGATCCTGTGAACGAGATAAATCTGGTCAATGGATGTTCAACGAGATAGTCGCCGATTTCACTTCCCGAACCAGGCAGAAAGTTTACTACTCCATCTGGGAGGCCAGCTTCTCCCAGAATTTCGACGAATTTTGCTGCAATCACTGGAGAGTCAGATGCGGGTTTGAGCAGCACGCAGTTTCCAGATATTGCTGCCGCGCTGGTCATCCCGGCCATGATTGCGCTGGGAAAATTCCAGGGTGGTATTACTACACCCACGCCTAGCGGAATGTATTTGAGTTCATTTACTTCGCCAGGTATCTGAACAACCGGTTGAGGTCCTGCGTACCTGAGGGCTTCGCGACTGTAAAACTCAAGAAAATCTATTGCTTCGGCAAGATCGGCGTCGGCTTCAATCCAGCTCTTTCCTTCTTCAAGAATCATTGTAGCATCGAGTTCGAATCGTTTATCTCTCATTATCTGTGCAGCTTTCAGAAAAGGCCTGACTCTCTCATGAGCCGGCAGTCGGCTCCAGCTTCTAAAGGCGTCATAGGCACTCTCCATAGCCCTATTTAATAATTCCTTATTGGCCTTTGAGACTCTACCAATTATTTCATCAGGATCGGCAGGATTCGTTGAGATGATTCGCTTTTCTGTTGAGTAGTGTCTACCACCAATCAATAGATCGTACTCTTTTCCTTGAGATCTAACCATTGCGATTGCTTCTTTCATTTTAGATCTCGTGCAATCGTCAGTGGGATCAATATAGACTTCATTTTTGAACGGTGGAATAATGAAAAAATCCGTTTCATCAAACATCCTCTCGACCTCCTATACTATATTCTTCTCTCTACTAAAGCCCTGCTCGAATCGATTCAAACTCAGATTTGAAATGTCAACGTTTTTTGGCTCACCGTATACTATCCACTCGGCAACTGCCTCTCCAACTGCAGGCGCCAGCATGAATCCGTGGCCTGAGAAGCCAATCGCACAGTAGAAATTCTCAATCTCGCATGACCTGTCGATGATAGGCAGGGCGTCGGGAGACATATTATACAGTCCAGCCCAGTGTCTCAGGATTCTCATATCACTGAGGAATGGGAAGAATTCCGGCATTTTCCCAGTCATCTCTCTCAAGAACCTCCATGTTGGAGTGATATCATGTCCGGGGAGTTCTGCTTTGTCACCCTGACCCATTATGAAATTCCCCGATTTCGTTTGTCTTATGTAGAAGTTTTTCTCGAAACTTATGACAAGTGGATCCATGAAATGTTCTAGAGGTTCCGTAACGAATATCTGGTGTTTGTAGGATTCAGTTGGAAAATCTATGCCTGCCATCCTTCCCACTTCGTGGGAGTAACCACCGGCTGCGTTTACGACTACTTCGGCTTCAATCTCGCCTCTGTCGGTGAGAACACCAGTTATCCTTCCGTTTTCTGTAAGAATTCTTTTTACAGAAGTATGGGTTAGGATATCTACTCCCATCCTCTGAGCCGCCCGCGCGTATGCAAACGTCGTCAAGTGCGGATTTGCGTGGCCATCACTTTGACAGTAAGCTGCAGCCTTAACATTTCTCAAATTTATGAAAGGAAACATCTTTGCCGTTTCTTCTCTTGAGAGGAGCACAACGTCAAGTCCTTCTTCCTGCTGCATTGAAGTGTTTTTATTGAAGGACAAGACTTCTTCGTCTGTGAAGGCTAGAAGAAGATATCCACCCTGGTTGTACTCAATATCGAATCCTACCTCACTGTGAAATCTCTTGAAATGCTCGACGCTCCTAATAGCAAGTCGCACATTCATTCTTTCTGACCACTGTTGCCTTATGCCTCCTCCGCATCGACCGGTCGAGCCGGATGAGAGATAATCCTTCTCAAGTACAGCGACGTTGCGTATCCCACTCTTCGCTAGATAGAAGGCGGTTGCCGTACCGATTACACCCCCACCTATTATCACAACTCTGTACCTATTCTTCACAGTCATCATCCCTGCTTTCAGCTACCGCTCTGAAACTTACCGGAACCGCTGGTGGTCTGAAAATCCCGGAAGAAAGTTTCTCTATAGGTATTCCTGTCTCCTTGGACAGAATCATCAGCGTGTTCAGCCTGCAGGTTCTTCCACCGCAGGGTCCCATGCCTATTCTCAAGTATCTTCTTAGTTCTTCAAAATCTGTATATCCCTCGTTGATGGCTTCTCTAATTTGATCAACCGATACTTCTTCACACCGACAGACTATGGCCTTTTCATCTTCTGAGGTCACAAGAATACTTCGTACATCCGATGCAACTCCGGAAGAGACATTAATATAGACAAGGTTTGTATTGTTCGGCGATCTAGTTACTTTTTCTACACGAGCAGAGCATAGAATCTCTCCGTTTCTTCCTCTAGCGGTCACATACTGTCCCTTTGAAGGAATCGGAAGGAACTCGTACGGAATTCCTATTGAACAAGTTCCGTCTTCATTCTCTTTGAACATGAAGATCGCCAGTCCCGGACAGCTCGTTGCACAGATACCGCATCCAGAGCATTTCGAGTAGTCTATAACCGGAATACTATTTATATTTTTTCCGACAGTTATTGCTCCGAATGGACAGCTTGTTTCACAGGGATTGCAAGGGATCGCTTCTAAGCACTCAATTATTGGACGTAACTTTCCTACATGTTTATCGAAATCGCTCGTCTGTTTCTTGGCGAAGGGTGACTCTTTGGCTCTGATTCCAAGTTTTCCAAGTCCATCTCTTGTCCTAGAAGACTTGGGACCGCTCCTGAAACTCGCCAGAGTATCCTTCAAGCTGCCGAGGAGCTCCTCATCGCAGTTTCCGGTCAAATCCTTTATTATGGATAGCCCTGCAATTCTACCTTCCATCATGGCCGTAGTGGCTTCTTCGATCCCGGAAACATCACCGGCGACAAAGACATCAGGTACCGATGTTCTCATATTC
>WOZY01000008.1 GCA_011620045.1 Mesotoga sp. | reverse complement strand
AGCACTGGACTTCTAAACCGGGGGTTGCAGGTTCGAGTCCTGCCGGGCGCGCCATGTACCACACATGGTGGTTGTAGCTCAGTTGGAAGAGCGCCTGACTGTGGATCAGGCGGTCGCGGGTTCGAACCCCGCCAGCCACCCCACTTCTTCTATATTTTATGCGCCCGTGGCTCAACGGATAGAGCATCGGATTTCGGCTCCGAGGGTTGCGGGTTCAAATCCTGCCGGGCGCACCATCCTATATCTCTCTCCCAGTAGCATGACAGATCTCAAGAGGAGGTAGCAGTCATGGAAGTACTGAAGGTAGCAACCCACTCAAAACCAAATGCAGTCGCTGGCGCACTTGCTGGAGTACTCAGAGAGAAGGGCGGCGCAGAGATTCAGGCTATCGGAGCGGGCGCTGTCAATCAAGCAATTAAAGCAATAGCAATCGCAAGAGGTTATGTTGCTCCCAGCGGTATGGATCTCGTGTGTGTTCCAAGTTTTTCGGATGTGGAAATTGACGGGGAAGTGAGAACTGCAATAAGGTTTTATGTAGAACCAAAGAAGTAATTCGCAGATATAAGGAAGGCCCCTTCAGGGGCCTTCTGTTTTTACATAACTTCTGCGACGGCAACCTCTCCGGGACCAAGAGACAGGTGGAAGTCTCCCCCCACATCCCAGTCCGATTGGCCATCGAATCCCTTGAGCTTCCACTGAACCCTATGGTTTCCCCTCCACGTGTGAAAGCCGAGGTCGATGTGGAACTCCTTCATTCCCTCGAAGTCTCCATTTGCGACCACCAAGAGTCCTTTGACTCCGTTCCAGTAGAACAGGCCTGCAGATGTCTTATCTTCCTCCCAGAGGAGTTTAGGATTGCTCGAACTGAGTAAATCGAGATTGTTTCTTCTAATAGAAGAGAGAAGTGCAATTACGTCGATCAGGTCATCGTCCGCGTTCCAGTGAAGAACGTAAGGATCGAAGAAAGCTAGCTTCCCGTAAAATGGATCATTGGGCGGTAGAACATACCGACCCTCTTCATCGTTATCCAATCCGAGGTTCATCGGTTGGATCTCAAAGATCTCCTGTCCGGAGTTGATATATGTAATGCCGTTGGGCAAGAAGTAGTTAAGCACAGTTGCAAATCGGGAAAAGCTCTTCCCATTCTTTCTAGCCGCTGCTCTTGGTGTGTCGGGAGTCTCGATGCCTGCCAGAGTTGGCAGCCTCAGATTCGGCAGGACTTTATAAAGAAGCTCTTTAAATTTTCCTTCATTGATTCTCGGTTCCATCCACCATGTGTTTCCAAGAATACAGTCGTATCCTGACTGTCTGGCCTTTTCATCGTTCCCCATCACGAGTTCTTCGGCAATGATCGCAAAAGAAGGATCGCTCTCTTTGGCTTTGCGGATGATCCTCAATTCTAGCTCCCTTGGAAGCGCATGTCCCATATCCAGTCTTGCACCGTCAACACCAAACTTCTCATTATAGAAGGGCATGATGTTCTCAATGCTCTCCCAGAGATCGCTCATTGGCTCAATCCCGGGAAAGAAAGATGACTTCACTACGTCAAATAGAACGTAAGGCGGCTGATTCTCCTGAAGGAACCTGCGAGATTCAATCGGGTGATCCTTGTACAGCCTGAGGAAAGTTATGTCGTCCCATATGGGCTGGTTGTCATTTATCCAATCGGAGAATGCTGGGGGTGTTATGAGACCGAACTCTTCGACAAGTTCGTCAAGAAAACTCTCCTTACCCTCGTGGTGAGCCACGAAGTTTCTCCATCTATCCGGGAAAAGTCTTTCAGGGGAATGGCGGAAGAGCGAAAGGTGCTTTTTGACGTTTTCATTAGCATAGATGATCGGCAAGGTCTCAACCTTTGCCTGATCAAATCCCAGATTGTCGATTTTCGGTGGCGCATAGTCATCTAGACGGGATGCATCTATCCAGTAGAACCATTCAGGATGTTTGAGAATCAGAGCCGAGTCACGTGCCGACGTCCTGGGAATGAAGTCGAGCACAACTCTCATACCCATAATGTGGGCGGCTTCAACAAAAGCGGTAAATTCCTCTTCGACGTTCATGTCACCTAGCAGACGATCGTGATAACGTTCATCAGTTGAAAAAAAGTCTTTCACTGAATAGGGGGAACCGAGCTCGCCCTTTTTGAACTTATCGCTGTAACTTGTAACTGGCAGGAAGTATAGGGTGTCGAAACCCATCTTCTCGAGATAGGGCAGCATGAATATCATCTTCAGAAATG
This sequence comes from Mesotoga sp., assembly GCA_011620045.1. Taxonomy (GTDB): domain Bacteria; phylum Thermotogota; class Thermotogae; order Petrotogales; family Kosmotogaceae; genus Mesotoga. The sequence continues at coordinate 5,670 of WOZY01000008.1, read as the reverse complement.
TCCCTAATTCCGAGTACTGCTGAGAATCTAGATCAGAAAAGAACTCAGGATCATGATGAGAGTAGGCAGTGGTCGATCTGACGAATGAACCGTATATGATAGCCGAATTTATCCAGGTACTTTCGTTCTCCATCCTTATTCTACCTAGTGATTTCGAGTAATCTCTTCCCTGCTCCGCTCTTGAGAGAATGCCTTCGACTATGGTCGAACTGTATTCGTAGGGATCTACGAATATGTACCTATCTCTCAGTTTCAGTGTGCCGGAATATCCTGTTGGAAGCCATTCCTTGGGAATAGAGTAATCCAGCTTTCCCTTCTTTCCTTTGAGAAGCCTTAGGACTTTATCGAGGATCACGCTACCACCTCCAAAAAAACAGGGCGTAACCGCCCTCTGGCGGAGGCGGTGGGACTCGAACCCACAAGGGGCGTCAACCCCACCGATTTTCGAGACCGGCTCCTTAGCCAATTAGGATACGCCTCCGTCCCCGCAATTGATTATATCACGGGCTGTAGTGCTGTCAATATGGTAAACTTGAGCAATGTGAGGATTTCATTGAATTCAAAACCCTTTCTCGTTCGTAATAAAAAAGTTACCCAGAAACTCTCCCGTCATTATTACTTGTGATAGAATTTTGATCGCGAGCGGTTTTTTCGTGCTTGAAGCAGGTTTTAAATCCGTTAGGTACCTCGTTTCAGCACATTTCTATTGCATGAGGAGGTGGCTCTTAGTGTATGCCATCATTGAAGCCTCGGGAAGACAGTATAGAGTCGAGGAAGGTATGACTCTCTTCACCGAAAGGCAGAAGGGAAAGGAAAACGGAGACGAGATAGTTTTTGACAGAGTTATTCTCGTCCACGATGGACAGGAAGCAACAGTAGGCAAACCTTATGTGGACGGCGCGAAAGTTGTAGGTAAGGTTGTTTCTCACGGTAGAGATAAGAAGGTGCTTGTCGTCAAGTTTGGAGCCCGAAAGAACTTCGACAGAGTCAACGGTCACAGACAGTGGTTCACTGAAGTCTCTATTGATAAAATTGAGACGGGGGTGAAATGAGATGGCCCGAAAAAGCGCTGGCAGAACAAACGGAAGAGATAGTAATCCCAAGTATCTGGGAGTTAAGAGAGGCGAATCTTCAGCCGTAAAGGCCGGATCGATAATCGTCAGGCAGAGAGGAACAAAGATACATCCCGGAAACAATGTGGGGCTCGGTAGAGACCACACCCTCTTCGCTCTCATAGACGGTAAGGTTCACTTCGAAGAGAAGAACAACCGCAAGTACGTCAGTGTCTACAGCGAGTAAGCTGTTCTTTTAAGGAGGATTGCATCTATGAAGATTCAGAAAACACCTGTGTGCAGATGGGCAGTGACCCACTCCAAGGTGCAGACGAAAAGAAAGGGAGAAATCGAGAAAACTCTCGGTTATCTCGTTGATCACAATGGCAACAAAATAGAGAAGAAATGGTACGTAGTCGACGCGACGGACGTTCCGCTTGGAAGACTTGCTGGCCAAATTGCTATGGTACTGATGGGAAAGAACAAACCTTATTACACTCCCCATCTGGATACCGGCGATTTTGTCATAGTAGTCAATGCAGACAAAGTCAAGCTCACCGGCAATAAACTCGACCAGAAAAAATACTACAGATACTCGGGTTATCCGGGCGGCATTAAGGAAAGAACAGCAAGACAGATGATGGAGAAATTCCCGGACAGAGTCGTTAGACTTGCAGTGAAGAGAATGCTCCCCAAGAAGGCTCTTGGCGAAAGGATGCTCAAGAAACTTAAGGTATATGCGGGTCCCGAGCATGAACACGCTGCACAGAAACCCGAACTGATAGAACTGGTTAAATGAGGAGGTTGAGGTATGGCTGACTTTGTGGATTATTACGGAACAGGTAGAAGGAAGACCTCTGTCGCCAGAGTTCACCTAAGACCCGGAACCGGAAAACTTCTTATAAACGGAAAAGCATATTCTGATCTTAAGGAATATCTTTCAAACGACGCATGGGTAAGAAGCGCACTGAAACCCGCTGTCGTTACTAACACAATGGGAAGATTCGACATGTTGATAAGAGTCGATGGAGGAGGACTTGCTGGCCAGGCGGGGGCAATAAGCCTGGGAATCGCCCGAGCGCTTATCAAGTTCAACCCTGATCTTAGGAAGCTTCTTAGACAGAACAGTCTCTTGACCAGAGACCCGAGAGAAGTCGAAAGAAAGAAGTACGGTCTCAAGAAGGCAAGAAGAGCACCTCAGTTCTCCAAGCGTTAACACGTTTTTCTAAAATACGGCCCGTACTCAGAGCGTATGGGCCTTTTTTTGCCGGTGGTGATTCAGTGTTCACTAAAGAGGAACTCGACGAGATAAAAAAGTCTATAAATATCGTCGAATTCATAGGTCGTTACGTGAACCTGCAGAAGGCCGGAAGCTCTTACAGGGGACTATGCCCATTTCACAGTGACAACGATCCTTCATTCTATGTTCACCCTCAAAGGGGCTTCTTTCATTGCTTTGGCTGCGGTGAAAAAGGTGATATTATCACTTTCTACCAAAAAATCGAGAATCTCTCATTCTCCGAAGCTGTGAAGCGACTCGCCGACTATGCAGGTATCCCAATTGAAGTCGATACGGCCGAGTCGGAATACGACAGATATACGACGATCTTGTCTCGTCTTGCAGGCATATATAACAGGGAACTGAGAGAGAACAATGATGATATCTTAAAGTATCTCGAGGAAAAGAGAAAGATTTCGCCAAACACAATAAGTGAATTTCAGCTGGGGTATTCACCGGATGAAAGAACTTTTTCCCAGTCGTTACCGTCGAAACTAAGGGTCGATGAAAAGTCCCTTCTTCAGTTCGGAGTGTTGTTGAGAAGAGGGACTTCGTTTAAAGACAGGTTTGCGGGCAGATTAATGATTCCCATTGACAACGAATCGGGCAGAGTAGTTGGATTCGGTGGAAGAATAATGATTGCCGGGCAGGGGCCTAAGTATATGAATTCCTCCGAATCGAAATACTTCCAGAAGAACAGGCTCTTATTTAATCTTTCACGTGCCAAAGCGGCAATCAAGCAGTTGAACTACGCGGTAATCGCGGAAGGATATTTCGACGTTATTTCGCTTTTCGAAGCGGGTATTAGCAACGCGGTCGGTTTGCTCGGAACGGCCTTGACGGAAAAACATCTCCGGATTCTGGGAAATTACACAAGGAATCTGTTGTTCTTTCTCGACTCAGATGCGGCGGGCCAGGCAGCAACACTCAGATCAGTAGACATTGCCGAGAAGATGGACTTCACAACCGCCGTGGTAATGATGCGAGATTACAAGGACCCAGCTGATCTCTTCGCTGCGGAAGGTGCTAAGGCATTGAAGGAAGTTCTGGCGGTCGCTATACCAGGAGCTGCCTTCAGGGTTGAGTTCTATTCCAGAAAGCTTGATTTTTCCGTCCCTCAGGGAAGAAAACATCTAATAGAGTATCTGCGGCCGTATGTAGTCAGTTTCAGGAACTCGGGGAATCTTGCGACTGTTCAGTCAACAGTGGCCGCGCTTTCGGAAAAGACAGGTTATTCAGAGCGGGAGCTTGAATCGGCCCTTCGCAGTGGTGGTCTCAGAGATGCCGGTAAGGAACTCAGGAGCGGCGTCATATTGAAACTGAAAGATCACATCGGGATCTATCTTCAGCATCCTGCGTTGCGAGAAACAGTTGTGAAGCAGCTCGAGCTTATGGAAGAAAGCAGAGATTTGAAGGAACTTCTCAAGGGAATGAAAAGGGGTCTGGAACTTGAGGAATTACTCGATCTTGTGGAAGAAAGTATTGGCAGAGAACTGATCGATCTGGCATCCATTTGCATTGATTACGAGACAGCTCAGAAAATACTCCGGACAACCGGTGAGTACACAAACAAGAGACTTGTGGAAGAAGAAATGGCCGAGATCGACAGAAAGCTGCCAAATGTGAAGGACGAGGGGGCGAAAAAAGCTTTGCTGGTCAGGAGGATCGAGCTCAGAAGACTGCTCGATAGAAAGATGAAGGGTGGCGATTAATTTGGAAAAACAGAAAAGGAAAACGAAGACGAAAGCTAATGTTATTGAAGAGAACATCAAATCACTTGCTGAAAAAATAGTTGTTGAAGAAACTGATTCCGACGATAACGGCGAAAACAATGTTCTGATTAGTAAGGAAGAGATAGATAAGCGAATCAAGAAACTTCTCAGGCTGGGAAAGAAGAAGGGCTTTATTACGTATGAAGATATTGATAGCGCTTTCCCGCCAGACTACGAAGGCTTTGACTCAACTCTTGTTGAATCAATCTATGAGGAATTCGAGAAGAATAAAATAAATGTCGTTGAAAAAGAACCTGTAGACGGAGACGATGACATAGAGAGCGACGACGGCGAAGAACTCGTTTCGATACTTGAGACAACACCTGAAATGTATGACAATATCTCTCTCAAAGACCCGATAAAGATGTATCTGAAGGAGATCGGCAAGATCTCTCTCCTTACTCCAAGTAGAGAAAGGGAGCTTGCGCGTCGTGCTCAGAAAGGCGAACCGAAAGCAAAGGAAGAGCTTATCACTGCTAACCTGAGACTTGTCGTTTCCATTGCTAAGAGGTACATTGGACGCGGTCTAACATTCCTTGACCTTATTCAGGAGGGAAACATAGGGCTGATCAAGGCCGTTGAGAAATTTGACTGGAAGAAGGGCTACAAGTTTAGCACGTATGCAACCTGGTGGATCAGGCAGGCTATCACAAGGGCTATTGCAGACCAGGCAAGAACGATAAGAGTTCCGGTCCACATGGTTGAGACGATAAACAAACTGAACAAAGTTATCAGGGAACACTTACAGGATTTCGGAGAGTATCCGACGATCGAAGAACTGGGCAAGTTAACCGGCAAGACACCGGAGAAGATCGAAGAGATTTTGGCTGCATCTAAGGAGACAGTTTCACTTGAGTCGCCAATCAGTGGCGATGAAGAATCGACAATGGGCGATTTCATTCATGACGATTCTATGGAGCAGCCGGAGGAAGCTGCAATGAAGATGCTGTTGAGAGAACAGATAGATCAGATTCTCGACACTCTTTCCCCTAGAGAAGCGATGGTGCTGAAGATGAGATATGGACTGCTAGATGGAAAGACAAAGACTCTTGAAGAAGTGGGACAGTTCTTCAACGTGACGAGAGAGAGAATCCGACAGATCGAAGTGAAGGCTCTCAGAAAACTGAGGCACCCTTCGAGGAGCAAACAGCTTAAGGCATTGCTTGGAATGCTAAACACGTCTAAGCGCGACTAATTTAGCGATTTAATTACAAGCTCTTAATTTATGTATCATTTTCGAGCAAAGAGTCTGTGCATATAATAGAAAATACACGCGAAGGGACGTGAAAACTTGCCCGAAAAAAAGAGAGCAAGACCTGTTGAAACTAGTCCCAGAATTCTTTCTCAAATTGAGTTATTGAAAAAAGCTAAGAATGGCGATTTACTGGCCAACAGAGAGATTTTTAGTCGTTTAAACGATAAGAACGGAAAAGAGGAGCAGTCTCGTGATTGAGGCTGCTCTTTCTCTAGAGGCCTTCTCTCTAATAGTCGAAGGAAAAAAGATGCTCGACAGTATTTCGCTTGATGTGCCAGTGGGAAGCATTGCCCTTCTTCAGGGAGCAAGAGG
>WOZY01000173.1 GCA_011620045.1 Mesotoga sp. | reverse complement strand
CAATTCCTATATTACCAGTACCTACCCCCACTGTCAAGTTACAGGTTCGTTTCCTCTCTTCGCGCTTCAGGGTGAATTCATTCAAAATGGGGAGAAGATCATATGTAATCTGACAGTTCAGCTTCGATTTCTGTCAGAGGCCTGTTCTCAAGAATTGAGATTCTCATCGCTATTGGTGGATGGGTGCTCCAGAGGGATGCGAAGAATGAAGTCCTGTTGTTTATAGCTCTCTTTAGAGGATCGGAGATGAATAGATGGGCCGTGGCAACGTTAGCTGTCTGAAGTTTCGCCGAAGAAGTGACAATTTTCCTCAAAGCACTGGCAAGGCCCGAAGGATTCCTTGTCAACTCTACTGCACGTGCATCGGCAAAGTACTCTCTTGTTCTTGAAACTGCTAGCAGTGAGAGCCTGCCAATGAATGAAAAGAGAGCACCCAATCCAGCAACTGCTGCCAGGAAGACGATTACTGCAAGAGCAGAATTATTGTTCTTCTTGGAAGAGCGTCTCGATTTCGTAGCAGCACCAATGGCGCCAAATCTGACATAAGTAATCAAGGCCCTAAATGCAAGGAGCTGAACTATCACAACGGCTCCCAGAAGCGCAGAAATCAGTGTCATGAGAAGAATGTCTCTGTTGATTATATGACTCAGTTCATGACCGATCACTCCGGAGGTTTCTTCACGATCGAGACTCTTCAGAAGTCCGCTAGTCACACAAACAACTGAATTCTCCTGCTTCCTTCCAGTGGCAAATGCGTTAATAACGGAATCGTCATCGATTACGTACACCTCGGGAGGTTTCCCCATTCCTGCAGCAATCGACAGTTCATCTACTATATTCTTGAGTTGCCGCTCCTCAGGGTCGTCTACTTTGAGTTCCCGAGCCTTCACTGATCTAAGGATGATTTCTTTGCCTGAAGTCAGGGATATTAATGTCTGTATCAACGCTATGGCTAAGAACACCAAGGTGAATATGGGAAGTATTCCGAACACCAGATCAATAATCAGGCCAAATGCAATCATCATTGCAAGGAAGACCATCACAAGGATGATGGTCTTCCTCACGTTCTTTTTGCTTTCCTCGTAGAAATCTACAGTAAAAGACATTGTCCTCAGAAATTGAGATCTACGTTGGGAGTTACCCTTTCAGCCTCTGTGACTTCAAAGAGTGGGAAGGATTCGAACTTGCCCCCAAAGAAACCAACAATCACGTTATTAGGGAAGATCTCGATCTTTGTATTGAACTTGGTAGCAGAATCATTGAAGAACTGTCTTGCATAAGAGATCTTATTCTCTGTAGTAGTGAGCTCTTCCATTAGCTTTGATACATTCGTATTTGCTTTCAGATCGGGATAGTTCTCAACAACTGCAAGCAGCCTTCCAAGAACTCCACCTAGTTCCTGCTCGGCTTTGATCCTATCTCCTACACCCTGAGCGGAAACAGCCTTTGCCCTGGCCTGCATTACTTTGTCCAGGGTTTCCTGCTCGAATTTCATATAGCCTTTCACTGAGTTGACAAGATTTGGAATCAGATCATGTCTTCTCTTGAGCTGAACATCGATCTGCGACCAGGCATTTTCGACTCTCTTCTTAAGGGTTACTAAATTGTTGTATACACCAATGAGCCAAAGAGCCAAGACAACAATAATTCCAATTACAATGAAAAGGATGACCATTCAATCACCTCCAACGTATGGCAATTATACAGTATTGTGATCTCTAATTTTCTTTGCCAGAGTTCCCACGTTTTCTACGACTCTGTAACTATGTCTGTCAGGAATCATGTCTCTTGTAGTTTCCCCGGACAGAACAAGGAAAGTATCTACCTCGGCCTTGAGACCACATTCAATATCGGTGTATATTCTGTCTCCTATCATGACAGTTTCTTCCGGGCTACAATCGAAATCTTCCATCACCATCTTCAAAATGGTGGGGTCGGGCTTTCCTATTATGTGATCCGGCCTACGGCCAGTTGAGGTTTCAAAGAGACTTATCAAGCTTCCGACATCGGGGATGGGACCGTCTTCAGTCGGGCAGTTGATATCCGGGTGGCTGGCAATATAAGGAATACCCTGTCTGATTAGAAGCGCTGCCCTTCGGATCTTTTCATAAGTAATCGACGTGTCGAATGTAAGGACCAGTACTTCGGGATCAAAATCGTCCAGCGTTACCCCACCCCTTGCGAACATTTCTCTCACAGACGGTGTTGAGAGTAGAAATGCTTTCTTTTGGGGAAAGTCTCTCTTAAGAAAGCTCATTGTTGCTTCTCCGGAGGTGTAGACTTCGAAGAGTTTTCTGTCCAGACCCATTTTCTCTAGTTTTCTGATATATTCTTCAGGTGTGCGAGATGAATTGTTTGTCAGGAATACCAGTCTTGCGCCAAGACGGCTAACAGCCATGGCGAAGTCAAGACTACCCGGCAGAAGGGTGTTTCCCAGGTAGAATGTTCCATCCATATCTGAAACGAAGAGCCGTTTGCATTTAAGCATCTCTTCCTCCGTTTTCCAGATTGTTTTCATAAGCAGAGTATAATACAAAGGGTGAGATGAAATGAAAAGGAAATTCGAAAGAAAGTATTTTATTATAATATTCATGATGGTCAGCGGCTTCTTCATGTTTATTGCGCTCGGCAATGGTTTCTGGAGGGAATCGGTTCCATACAAAATAGATTCGGTAGAAATCAAAGCAAGACTTGATGAACTCGGTGATCTTCACGTCGAAGAACTTTCAGTCTACTCGCTCTCTCGCAATAACCGCACAGCATCGAAGAGACTACACTTATCGTATCCTTCCGTTTTGAACTCGTATTCTATTGATGTTTCGCAGGAGGTTGGGGTCGTCAGGGAGATCTCTTCCTCTCCCGGAGGCTTTGATGCAAGAATCTTCCTTGAAGAGGAAGTCAGTGGATTCATGATGACTACTGAGTACAATATTTCCGGCGTCGTTGAAATTGGGTCGGATATTGCAGTCTTGAGTTACAGATTCTGGGAACCTAACTCGGATGCCATGACTAGAGACATTACTCTCTCAATAGAACTTCCCGAATCGATTGTCTCCAGAATAACCGAGGATGATATTTCAGTGAGACCATACAAAGAAGCCAGCGTAGAGATAGTCGGAAACACTGTAATGCTCCAGATGAAATCGGTCCTCTCAAACGCCTCTGGCGAGATAAAAGTCTCATTTCCAAAGAGTATCGCGAACACTATGGCAAACGCTGTAAGTACAACGATAAGTAAGAGCGCGATTCGTAGAGAGCACGAAATAGCTATGTTCCAGCAGGCATTCTTGTCGGGCTTGATCGGATTTCAAATCGCGGTGCCCTTTTTCGTATTATTCTTCACGTTTATTCTCTTTGGCATAGAACCTCAGGTGAAGTCCGAAATCGGTTATCGGATTTATGATGTGCCAGGATATCTTCTTAATGCAGTAATCAAGAACCCTTTCCAGGAAGTGGATCACGATGGATTTCTAGCAACTATTCTTGAGATGCATAACAGCGGAGAGATCACCCTCGGGGAGAATTCAATAGCCGTTGGTGCCGGCAACAACGGGATCCCAACTCAACAGCAGTGGGCCTTGCAGGCGCTGAAATCACTTAGAAGAAACAACGACGGTTCAGTAGAGGTTCCTGATGCAGAGAATGATAACTTCTCGCCTGAAGAGTTCAAAGAACAATACGTCTTCTGGCAAAAGCATGCCATGCGTATTGTGAAGTCAGGAAGGTTCTATGAGTATCTGGGTTCTACGGTTATGTCCGTGTTTTCGGTCTTCTATCTGATAATCTGGTCTGTGATACTCAAATTCGTCTTTGGAAACTGGCAAGTATACCTCTCTTTTCCAGATGAATCACTGATGATTTCGATTGTACTTTATGCAGATTGGTGTCTTGGGTGGCTTCTGCTAGTTGTGCCTAGGAAAATCTTTGCAAGGTGGACCCCATCGGGGAGACTATTCTATATGGAATGGAAAAAGTCTGAGAAAGAGCTTCTCTCAAAGCAATCGCTTAGCAACGACGACCTCGCGAAGCTGGTTGCCCTGGGTCATCTTCAGAATCTGATCGCCAACAGAAAGAGAGTGACCGAGCAGCAACTTTCTCTGCTTCGTCAGTTACAGAAGCTTGAGATCCTTCTTAACAAGGTAAAACCATAATTCCTTTCCCCGGTCTTTCACAAAGCAAGCCAACGAAGAAGCGGGGTTGACATAAAAAAAGTGGCGTTCTATAATGGGTATATAAATACCCCTTGGGGGTAACCGGAGGTGTAAAGTTATGAATGCTAAGGTTATTGTTTATTCTACCCCATCCTGTCCCTGGTGCAAGAGAGCGAAAGATTATTTCAAGACTAACGGGATTCCTTTCAAAGATTACGACGTGAGTAAGGATAAAGCCAAGGCAGAGGAAATGGTGAAGAAGAGCGGACAGATGGGTGTCCCGGTTATAACAATAGGTAGTCAGGTCATTGTTGGATTCGACAAGAGCAAGATAGACAATCTTCTGGGAATTCACTAGTAAAGAGCCTAGAAACTATCTGGCGGGCCATGGCCCGCTTTGTTTTTTTGTTCTGGTGGTGCTATCCTCTCAATAATGGCAGACAGCATATATGTACAATGTTGGAGGTGTTGTTTTGAAGAGGTACTTTGTTGCACCCGGTAGGATTAACGTTATAGGTGAGCACACCGATTACAATGAAGGATTTGTTTTACCTGTTGCGATTGACAAATACGTCCTTCTATCGGTCGAGAAGACAAGCGGTAGTAGAATAACGCTGAGCTCGATGGGAAGGGAACCGGTCTCATTTGATGAATCTAGAATCGAAAAGACCGGTGACTGGAGCGATTATCTGAAAGGAGTCTTGTGGGTTCTTAAAGATCAACTCGGTACAGAGTTTGGTGGTATGAATATTGAGATTCACTCCAATCTTCCAGAGGGAGCGGGCCTTTCAAGTTCGGCCGCAGTTGAAGTAGCTATGATTGTGGCATTGAATTCGTCTTTCAACTTGAAGCTCGATGAAACAAAGCTCTATAATTATGCTCAGATGGCCGAAAATGAGTTTGTCGGAGTTAAGTGCGGAGTCATGGATCAGTTCGCGGCTATAATGGGCAAGAAGGATAAGGCGATATTCCTCGATACCCTTGAGATGCGCTATGAGTACGTACCTCTAGAACTTGGTGATTACACGTTTCTCGTGTTTGATTCCAAGGTCCATCATTCCCTTTCTAGAGGAGGCTATAACACAAGAAGAGAGGAAGCAAGAAAGGCTCTCGAAATCCTTGGAAAGAGCAGCTATCGCGATGTCTCCATGGTAGATCTCTTTGCAAATAGAGGTAGATTGGGTGAACTATATTACCGGCGAGCGTTACACGTAGTTTCAGAAAACATGAGAGTTTTGGAGTCAGTAAAAATCATGTCCAATTCAAATTTCGAGAACCTCGGTCGGCTTCTAATTCAGTCTCATGAATCCCTCGCTCTAGACTACGAAGTAAGCTGTGACGAAACGGATTTCATTGTCAACACTTTAAAAGAGATGAAGGGCGTTTCTGGTGCGAGAATGATAGGAGCTGGATTCGGTGGGTCGGTACTTGCCCTATGCGAAAGGGAAGAAAAGAAAAAGATTGTTGAAGTGATGAAAACCAGATACAAAGAGAGATTTGGGAGAGATTTAGGCTCGTACGAAGTGAGGACGTCAGATGGGGCAAGAGAAGTTGATTCCTCTTTCTCACTATAGGGGAATCTTTGGGGTCGGCAAATCCCTCTGATCTCTTGCATCTTCAGTTGAATTACCGAAGGAGGAATCGCATGAAGATTAATCTAGGTGTGGTTGGGGCGGGTATAGCCTCAAAAGAACTCCATCTTCCGGCACTGAGAAATCTAAGTGAGTTATTCACAGTTGCTGCTGTCAACAGCAGAACGAGAAAGAAGGCCGAGGAGTTCGCCGGGATAGTTGGTGGCGATGTAAGGGTCTTTGATTCTTATGAAGAGATGCTCTCTTCAGATTTGGTCGATGCTGTTGTCCTGGCAGTTCCGATTTCCCTGAATCCTAAGATGATTATGGCTGCAAGAAGAGCTAACAAACCGGTAATTTGTGAAAAGCCGGTTGCGGCCTCTGTCAAGGAAGCAGTACCTTTGTTGAGACTTCCCGGCAATTCTCCCGTCTACATAGCCGAAAACTACAGACACATAGAAGTCTATGAGAAGGCTGCCGAACTGCTGAAAGAAGACAGGATAGGAAAACCTCTTGCTTTCAGCTGGCTTAAATGGGTTGATTTCGGACAGGATAACAAGTACGTTCAGACCAAGTGGAGGCAGACTCCGGAACACGTGGGTGGTTTTATTTCTGATGGGGGTGTACACGATGTGGCAGCCCTAAGAAAAATACTTGGTGATGTAGATGAAGTGAGCGGATTTTCGAAGAAAAGTCTGGACTATCTTGGGGCAGAAAACTGCGTGGTCTTCAACATGACGCTGGAATGTGGAATGATCGGAAACTACTCTGTTGTCTACGGTGCTCCCGCTTCCCTCAACAGGTTCGAAATCGTCGGGACAGACGGTCTTATGCTTATTGACAAGGACGGAGCAACAATCGAAATTTTTGGCGCAGATCGTGAAAAGATCTTTGTAAACAAAACTGACGGCTTTATTGAAGAATTCAAGGACTTCTACAATGTGGTTAAGGGCGAGAAAAACTCTCTTGGCACTATTGGTGAAGCGCTCTCGGATCTTGCCACAATTGAGGCCGGCCTGATTTCGGCAAGAGAAAAGAGAGTAGTAGCTGTCGATTCCTTGCTAGAAGAAGGCTGATTGACAGATGAGTGGATTCAATACTAGAGCGGTTCACATCGGAGAAGAGACAAAGATTTTCGACGCAGTGTCAACTCCAATCTTTCAAACATCGAACTTCGTGGTCGACGATGAAAAGTATGCGAGCGAAAACTCAGAGACTTTCTATACCAGGGTTGGAAATCCTTCGATAGGTGTTGTAGAAAGAAAGCTTTCAAACCTTTTCGGAGGAACTGGCGGGATCTTTTTTTCATCGGGAATGGGTGCGATAACTACGGTCTTTCTTGCTTTTTTGAGATCGGGAATGAATTTGGTGATTTCCAGGAATATCTACGGTGGCACACAGAGCCTTCTTGCAGACCTGCCGGATATGGGTGTGGAAATAAGGAGATTCGATCAGTCCCGGCTAGAAGGTCTTGAAAGCCTGGTTGACGACAATACTGGAATTGTCTATGTAGAGTCAATGACAAATCCTAATCTGATTCTCTCCGACATCCAGAGAATATCGCACATGATAAGCAGAAGGAGAGCTCTGCTCGTAGTAGATAATACTTTCTTGTCACCTTACAATTTCAGACCCCTTGAGTACGGAGCAGACGTTGACGTTCAGAGCCTCTCGAAATACGTGAACGGCCATTCAGATGTTATTGCTGGCTTTGCAGCTTTCAGAGACAGAGAGTTGGAAGCACTGGCAAGGAAGAAAATGATCAAGCTAGGCACGAACGGGGCTCCTTTCGAAGCTTTTCTTGTAAGTCGAGGAGTCAAGACTCTCGGACTCCGGATGGAACTGCACAATAATAATGCAAAAGAGATAGCTCTATTTCTTACAAAAAGTCCGAAGGTTCATCTGGTTTCTCACCCATCTTTGAGAAGTTCCGTTCCAAACTGTTTCACCGATTGCCCGGGGTTCGGAGGTGTCGTTTATCTCGAAGTAAAGGATCTCGAGACGGCAAAGGAGTTTATAAGGAAGAGCGAGCTCTTTCTTGAAGCTACAAGTTTGGCAGGAGTCGAGTCTCTCGCAACGATTCCGGTTCTTACCAGCCATTCTTCATTCACCAGCGAGGAGCTACGGGAGATTGGCCTTTCTGAAGGAGGAGTAAGACTCTCGGTAGGTATTGAGAACATTGAGGACCTTCTT
>WOZY01000236.1 GCA_011620045.1 Mesotoga sp. | reverse complement strand
CTCTCTACTCTAATCAGGGCGTTATGCCCATTGAGATTCCACTCTGTTCCGTTGTCAAGATTCTCATCGAAATCAATGGTGTTAGACAGAGTCTCTTCTTTTATGTAATCTTTGAAACTCTCTATAGCATTAACGAGAGCATCAGGTCCCGAAAAAGCTACTCTTATTCTATCGGTGATTTCAAAGTCGGCTTCCTTTCTCATTGTCTGTATCTTCGACACCATCTCTCTTGCAAGCCCTTCCTGAAGCAGATCGGGAGTAAGCTCGGTATCGAGTATCACAAAGTTGTCATTGCTCATCTCGAAAGTGAAGCCCTCCAGCTCCTGGATTCTTATATCGAGGTCCTCTTCTTTCAATTCGAAGAGCTTTCCTTGAACTTCAACCTCTATCTTGCCATCATGCTTAACTTTGGCAACTACTTCCGAAGGCTTCATCGATCTTAGGACACTTCCGATCGATTTTAGATCTTTTCCGAACTTAGGACCCATCACTCTGAAGTTTGGTTTCACTTCGTAGTTGACGTAGTCTCCAAGTTCCTCGATATACTCTATGTCCTTCACGTTGATCTCTTCAAGGATCAACTCCCGCATCGACTCAACTATCTTTCTGATGTTTCCGTCAACAAGTATCTTAGGCAGCGGTTGTCTGACCTTAATCTGCACCTTGTTTCTACATGCCCTTCCTAAAGTCACGACGTCCATAACTGTGGCCATTCTCTTCTCAAGATCCGGCTCGATCAAGCTTTCATCGGCAACTGGATAAAGTTCGAGATGCACAGACTCCTTCTCTCCGTGGGTTAGATTCCGGAAAATTTCTTCGGCAGTAAAAGGAGCAATGGGCGCCATCAATTTCGCTACTGTCAACAACACCTCATACAACGTCAGATAGGCGGCCTTCTTGCTGTTGTCAAGCTCACTCGTCCAGTATCTGTCTCGCGTCCTCCTGACATACCAGTTCGATACCTCTTCGACAACGAAATCCTGTATGGCCCGTACCGGTTTTGTGAGATCATAATTGCTCAGAAGGTCTGTGACCTCCCTCACTAGAGTATTAAGCCTCGAGATTACCCACCTATCGACTTCTTCCCTCTCTGCAACCGGCAGTTCTAATTCCCCCGGATCAACGTCGTCCACATTGGCGTACATAGTGAAGAAGGAGAAAACGCTATTCAAAGTCCCGAAGAACTTGCTGTACGTATCCTTGACTCCGTCCTCATCGAACTTGGTCGGAACCCATGGCGGCGAAACCGCTAAAAGATACCATCTAAGGGTGTCCGCGCCGTATTTGTCGATTATCTCCCATGGATCTACCGTGTTTCCCTTCGACTTGGACATCTTCTGACCAGTCTTGTCCAGTACGAGGTTGTTGACAAGAACATTCTTGTACGGTGACTGTCCGAAAAGAAACGTGGAAATCGACATCAACGAGTAGAACCAGCCTCTTGTCTGATCGATTCCTTCACAGATAAAGTCGGCAGGGAAGAGTTCACCCATAAAGCTTTCTTTGTTTTCGAAAGGATAGTGATGCTGAGCCACAGGCATAGCGCCGGAATCAAACCAACAGTCTATGACCTCGGGGGTTCTCGTCATCTGGCCGCCACATTCACATCTGAGATGAACGTCGTCAACGTAGGGGCGATGAAGCTCGATATCCTCCGAGATATCTTCTAACGCTCTCTCAACGAGTTCTTTTCTAGAGCCTACCGATGTGAGTTTTCCGCAGTCGTCGCACTTCCATACGTTGAGAGGAGTTCCCCAATATCTATCTCTCGAGAGCGCCCAGTCTACCATGTTTTCGAGCCAGTTCCCAAAACGGCCCTCGCCAACGTATTTCGGATACCAGTTGACGGAGTTGTTCACTTCAACCATCTTGTCCCGGTATTCCGTGGTCTTTATGTACCAGGATTTTCTCGCATAATACAGAAGCGGAGTGTCACATCTCCAGCAGAAAGGGTAGGAGTGAGTCATACGCTCCTTTTTGAACAAGAGGTTGTTGTCTTTCAAATACCTTGTAATCAGAGGGTCGGCATCTCTTACAAACATTCCGGCCCAGGGCGTCACCTCTTCAGTAATTTTGCCCTCTTTGTCGACAAGTTGAAGTAACGGAAGATCAAACTTCTTTCCCAGGATATTGTCATCTTCCCCAAAGGCGGGAGCCATGTGGACGATACCTGAACCATCCTCCAGAGAAACAAAATCTCCATAAACGACGAAGAAGGCCTTTTTATCTACTCTGGCAAAAGGGATAAGCTGCTCGTATTCGAGGTTGACAAGATCTCTCCCTTTCATTTCCTCGACGATCCTGTAATTGCTTTCCTCTCCAAGCAATGCGCCCAGTCGTTCCTTCACCAAATAGTAGTACTCTATTTCTCCGGTATCTAGCGTAACCTCGGCTTTAACGTAGTTGAACTCCGGATTGACCGCAAGGGCGACATTAGATGGCAGTGTCCAAGGGGTCGTCGTCCAGACTATGAAGTACTCGTTGTTCTTTCCCTTAAGTCGGAACTTTGCATAGATAGAATCTATCGTTTCGTCCTTATAGCCCTGAGCAACCTCATGAGAGGCAAGAGGGGTTCCACATCTCGGGCAATAAGGCATTATCTTGTGACCTTCGTAGATGTAGCCTTTATCGAAGTATTGCTTGAGAATCCACCAGACAGATTCTATGTAGTCGTTGTTCATCGTTACATAAGGATGCTCCATGTCTATCCAGTAACCGATTCTCTCGGTCATCTTTTTCCACTGACTTTCGTACTTCCAGACAGATTCTTTGCACTTCTGATTGAATTTTTCAATGCCAAAGTCTTCTATCTCCTGCTTCGAGGAGAAGCCAAGCTGCTTTTCAACTTCGATTTCTACGGGAAGACCGTGGGTATCCCAGCCGGCTTTTCGTCTAACGTGGTACCCCTGCATTGTCTTGAAACGGCAGACGGCATCCTTCAGCGTTCTTGAGATAACGTGATGAATTCCGGGCATCCCATTAGCCGTTGGAGGTCCCTCGAAAAACACGAACTCGGGGCTTCCTTCCCTTTCTGTTACACTTCTAGTCGCAAGATCGTCTTCTCGCCAATAGGAGAGTACTTCTTCTTCTCTCTCGGCTGCAGGACGTTTAAGGTCTACTTCTTCAAACCTTGGCATACTTCGTCTCCTCCTGTCTTGAAGTATTCATCAAACAAGTTGGTTCAATTATGAACGTTTCTGTCAATATTTGTTTTAAGAACAAAATAACATGAAGAGTATGTGTGAAGAGAATGGACAAGTGATCTGTCCCGGAAAAGCCTTTTACTCTGTAATCCCCGGCTCTGAATTCGAATTAAGCATAGACTTCTTCTCCTTCTCAAAGCTTCTTTTTCTCTTATAGATAATATAATACAATACATTTCGGACTTGTCAATCAAATCCCTTGATGCATGCGATCAAAAAAGGCACCCACATTTCCACAGATGCCTTTATTGATTCCGATTCTGGCAAGAAATCAAGACACACATGAAAGTGAGCTCGTTTCACCACTCCTTCTTTGCGCGCTCATATGCCAGATCTAGAGCATAGGGCCATTCCCAGAAATCCGTCTCGCCCTTCTCTTTTGCCTTCAGGGCTTTGTAAACCCTCTCTCTGCTTAGCGGATAGCTGTGAATTCTCATTCCCGTCGCTCTGAATAGCGCGTTGTTTGTTGCAGGAGCGGGAGCGATCATCGAATGCTCGCCAACGCCGCGATTTCCGTATGGAGAGATCTCTTCCGGGGTCTCTTCCCAGAAGGCGTCGATCTCGCCGGGAGCATCCTTTATTGTGGCGATCTTGTAGTCCGTGAAGTCCGGAGTCAGCAATTTGCCATGTTCATCGTACGTCATGCCTTCCATCAGGCAGGCCGATAGGCCCTGAACCGTTCCTCCTTCGATCTGACCTTTAATGTTTATTGGAGTGATAGCTTTGCCGACATCGTAACCCGCACAGACTTTGTTTATGATGATTCTCCCAGTCGCCGGATCGACTTCCATATCTACTCCCACGGCGCCTAGAGTGAAGTGAGTGACACTCTTGGGAGATTGCCCGGTGTCTGGATCGGGATAGAGCAAATCAGGCGGTGTAAATGAGCCGGTTCCGATTATCGGGCCGCCCTTCAGAATTCCGTCTGGCATTTTGAAGCCGTTCTGAACTCTTTCGTCAATCCTTTCGCTCTTGCCAAGTTTGTGACACTTGACGACTCCGTACTCTATGCTTATGTTCTCTACTGGCGTCTGCCAGTATTCGGCAAACAGCGCAAGGAGTTTCTCTCTCAGTTCGCTGGCCGCTCTTTTTACGGCCATTCCCATTGACCAGCAGGATCTGCTTGCGGCTGTCTGCCAATCGTAAGGATGGCTCTGAGTGTCAGGATAATAGACTTTGATCCAGTCGTATGGAATTCCGAGCTCTTCAGACACTATCTGCGCAAAAGCGCTGTATGTTCCCTGACCCATGTCCATCGTTGCTGCAAGAACTTCGACGGTTCCATCTCCGTTGAGCTTCACGATTGCAGACGACGATGCGTCGGCGGGTATTGCAGGAGCCTTGATAGCCAGAGCTATTCCCTTTCCTCTTTTCCAGCCTTTTCTGATAGGCGGCTCTTCTTTGAGAACGTCTATCTTCTTGGCTACCTTGTCGATTATCTTGTCAAGGGCATGATCGTGCATGGGCATTCCAGTACACGTTGTTTGACCCTTCATAAGCAGGTTCTTCTTTCTGAACTCAACCGGATCGATTTTCAGTTTATGAGCAACGATATCTACAACGACTTCAAGAGCGCTCATGAGTTCCGGAAGGCCGAAGCCCCTGTAAGCTCCTCCAAAGGGTTTATTCGTATATACTGCATAACAATCGGCCCAGACGTTTGGAATGTTGTATGCTCCCATTGAAGTATATCGTGCACTTCTGACCGGATTGGCTCCATACTCCGCTGAAATCCCCGTATCGAACCAGAAAGTGTTGCGGATTCCCTGCATTAAGCCATCTTCATCAACTGCAAGCTCGATTCGCGCAACAAATCCCTGGCGAACCCACGAACTCAAGAGAACCTCTTCTCTTGGAATGAACAACTTCACGGGCCTTCCTTTAAGGTCTTCATCCATTGCGGCGGCAAGACATAGGGCCTCGACTGTCATTCCAGCTTTACCACCAAAACCTCCGCCTACAGGCGGAGCGATCACCCTGATCTTATGCAGAGGGTAGTTGATGCCTTTGGCGATAATATCTCTCACCGTGAAGGCCGACTGGGCGCTTGTCCAGATAGTGATCTCTCCGGACCCCGGATCCTGTTTACATATCGAGCAGAATGTCTCGATGAAACCGTGAGCGATCTGAGGGCAGGTTATTGTCTCTTCAAAAACATGCGCGGCGTTTTTGAAGGCCGCTTCGGTATCTCCCTTTCTTATTCTGAACCAGTTGGCAATATTGGTATTTGGCTGAGGAGTAATGAAGTCTACGTGATCGTATTTATGAAGATCAGGGTGAACAAGCACCGAATTCGTAGTCGCCGCCTTGACGGGATCAAAGACCGGCTCAAGTTCTTTATATGTCACCTTCACCTTCTTCACTGCTTCTTTAGCGTCCTCTTCCGTTTCTGCGACGACGAGCGCAACCGGTTCTCCCATGTATCTTGTTCTCCCGATGGCCATAGGGGTTCTATCCTTAAGATACAGTCCGAAATGATAAGGAAAATCTTCGCCGACAATGACCTTCAAGACGCCAGGCATCTTCAAAGCCTCAGAGTAATCAATGTCTATAATCTCACCATGAGCCACAGATGAACGAACAACCGATGCGTGAAGCAGTTCCGGACCGAATCGGAGATCGTCGGCAAACTGAAGTGTGCCTTCTGCCTTTTGGAGATCGTACTTTCTGGGTAGCCACTTTCCAATTCCTGTCTTCGTCTTAATCGTCTTCACGCAGTTCACCTCCTTTTGCCTTTCCGGAGAGAATATCGGCGCTCTTCTTTACTGCCCTGATTATTGACAGGTAACCTGTGCATCTGCAAATGTTACCCGAAAGGGCTTCCCTGATCTCCTCCTCTTCCGGAGAAGGGTTTTTCGATAGAAGAGCGTATGTTGTCATTACCATACCGGGTGTGCAGTAACCGCACTGAATCGCCCCTTCATCGATGAAGGCCTGCTGAACTGGATGAAGTCTCCCTTTCTTGATAAGTCCCTCGACAGTGAGGATCTCTGCCCCTTCGGCTTCTCGCACTAGTATTAGGCATGACTTCTGAGGAAGTCCATTCATGATTACGGTGCATGCTCCGCACTCGCCCTCTTCACAACCTCTCTTAAGGCTAGTAACTCCGTATTCTCTCAACGCGGTGAGAAGAGTCGTTCTATCTTCAACTACCAGAGTGGTCTTCCGACCGTTGATCGTCAGTGTCACGTATTTGTCCTTCATCTGGGACCACCTTCTTCAGCTGGACCTCTTAGACAAATCGATATTGCTCTTTTTGTCAGCTCTCCAATCATATCAATCCTGTACTCTCTCGAAGCTCTCACGTCAGTAATGGGGTTGACAGCATCCGCGGCAAGCCTTGCAGCGTTTTCGATAATACTGTCGTCAATGACACTGGAAGAGTTTAGTAGCTTCTCGGCTTCAACTGCTCTTAGCGGTCGGGGCGAGACAGCACAGAAAGCGATTCTAAACTCCCGGCTATCGCCCTTATGAAGAGTGCAGCATACTGCGGCCTGAGCTATATCGAGAGCCTCTCTTCTTATTGCCTTAAGGTAGCAACCGCTTGTTTCAACAAAAGGGATCGCAATTCTTATACCTGTTACGATTTCCTCTTGTCTGAGGGAAGTCTTCTTTGGTCCGGTTATGAAATCAGAAACCGGAACTTTCCTGATACCTCTCGATCCCACAATTTCGACCTTAGCGTCATAGCACATCAGAGGCGCTATCATGTCGCCGGAAGGAACCGCGGCACAGATATTGCCTACCACAGTAGCGCGGTTTCTGATCAAGGGATCGGAATGCGCTTTGCAGGCCTGTACCAGGGCCGGAAAGTATCGGTTCATTGCATTGTCCTCGATAACCTGGTTTAGCGTTACGAGCGCTCTGATCTCTACGTTGTCATCATTCATCACTATTCCTCTGAGCTGGTCGATCGCGGTCAGGTCTACCAGGTAATCAGGCTCCTTCAGGGACTTGTGTAGCCACACAATGACATCCGTACCGCCGCTCTTTAGAATAGCCTTCTCTCCATGGTTTTTGAGAATTTCCAGAGCTTGCGAGATCGAGCGCGGTCTTTCAAGAACGAAATCACGCATAGTTTATCGCCACTCTTTCAAATGTATTTATTCCTCTTCATCGAAAGCCACGATCCTGCTTATACAAGACTCTCCACCAACGAATCTCCATGGGAAGCAGCCGATAACCATTCTCTTGTTCAATATCTTGTCGATCTCTCCGCCGACATTCTCGGCATGTATTATGTCGTACGGGAAGAGAAGCACGTGCATCAGCTGATAGTCTTCGTCAGGGAAGACCTCCTGGAGAGACTTGCCATACTTCTTCTGCATGTATCGATCGCACTCTTTTGCCTGAACCGGCATCCAGTCGCGAATCTTCGTGTTCATTGGATGGTCGGCCGAGCCGCAGTCGACTCCGATCCACTTTATCTTCTTCCTCTTGCACCACTCGGCAAATTCTCTGGTCGGCCCCGGATGCTTGATCATGTATCTTACTTCGTCTGCTTCCGGCTGATCAAAGGCATATTTGTGGTATCCTGTGTTGATGATAAGAATATCTCCTTCCTTGACCTCAACCCTGTCTTCAATGTCCTTTGAAGTGTAGATTCCATAATCCTCCGCAATGTCTGAAAGATCGACGATAACTCCCGGAGCTACGAGCTCATTCAGAGGTATGCTTGCAATGTCTCTTCCGTGAGTACAGAAGTGAAGAGAACCATCCAGATGGGTTCCGACATGGTTGGAGTGAGTCAA
>WOZY01000240.1 GCA_011620045.1 Mesotoga sp. | reverse complement strand
AGTATGTGGCTGGGAAGACCTTGCCATCTTCCCTGCTGAAAAGCTGCAGCCCTCTTTCCTCGAAGAAATCCTTCAGACTATTTGAATCAAAGGCCATTAATGAGGGTTTCAGAAATCTTCCCGCACCAAAATATCTCTTGAGCATGGCAGATGCGGGTTCAACATTCGTCAAATTGCATTGCCCTCCTCCGGACAGGAGAAGCTTCTTTCCGGGGGAGCTTGTTTTCTCAATTATCGTCACGTTTCTTCCCATCGTAGTGCAGCTTATCCCCGCGAAGAGTCCAGCAGGGCCGGCCCCGATTATCACTACATCTCTCATAATTATTCCTCCTGTCTTGCCGTTCGATTTCGAGGAAAATCGAGCTAAAAGACATTACTCCTGATCACTTTCTTTTGAAAAGCGACATGATCTTTGATGAGATTGCTCTTATCTCACTATTTGCACTAATGAAGAACAAAGAGAAGAAAAGGCCATTTCCCAGAAGGAGCCAGATCATCGTGCCTGTAATGAATTTCAGAAGGAGAACGACAAGATAGACAGCAATTGAGAATCCAACAAGCTTGAAAATCCGTTTGTAAGGCATGAAGTTCAGGCCCTCTCTTCTAATGAGCAGAACATAGATGATTGTGGCATTTAGGACAACAATCGAAGTGCTAGCCGCGATTCCTGCGTGACCGAAAGGTTCAAGCATAAGCCAGTCAAAAAAAGCATTCAAAAAGATTGAGAACACAGATACCATAGTAATCGCCTTCAATTTCTTTCTTGCCGTGAAATAGCTCGAGCAAGTATGAGAGATCGGAGAAAGCACTATTAGCGCCCCGTAACCTATAAGAGCCATGCTCACAAGGCTTGTGGAATTCGAGTCAAACTCTCCCCGCTGGTAGATTACCTTCACAAGAGGCTCAGCCATCATGATGATCCAGGCTGCAAGAGGAAGAGAAATATTCAGGGAAGTTGTAACGGTTTTCCTTAGTCGCTCTTTCACTCTATTCTTGTCGTCCGCAACTACGAGCTCTGATAGTTCGGTGTATGCAGTCATTTGAAAGGCAGATATCGTAAAAGTAATCAATCCGAGAAGCGTCTGCGCATACTGCAAAGAAGCGACCCGACCCGGCGGAAGGAGCGAAACGAAAGCCTTGTCCACCATGTTGTTTATGACACCCAAACTTCCCGAAAAGATTAGTGGGAGACTGAGATACAGTGTTTCCACAATCGATGTTCCTCTTCCAATCCTAAGAGTGAATAGCTCTCTTGATTGGAGCAAGTACGCCAACACTGTAATAGCGTTTCCAAGTATCCAGGCCAGAATGTATGAGGCTTCAGAAAGGAACGGGGCGGTGAAAAATATGACCGGAATCGCAATTACGTTGAAGAAAAGCTGTGAAATACCGTATTGGATGAACCTTCTGTTTGATTTCAGAATCGCACCCAGTATGCTTTCAACCCCGCCAATCAATGGGTAGATAGACAGATACCTCAGCTTTCTGGCTGCATAGGCCACCACTTCGCTGGAAAAGCCTGGAGCGAAAAGCTTTATAACCAGTTCAGGAATAAGAAGAAAAACAACTCCCATCGCCAGAAATACGAGTGAACCAGAAATGAGAACAGCTCCCGCATATCTTTTTGATCTTTCAGGGTTTTCCTTTCTGATTGAATGATAGACCGGGACGAAAATGGCCGCAAGTGCTCCGGCAACTATCCCGGAAAGCGTTGTAGCCGGAGTCATGGCGACGAATACTGCATCTAGATTTGCAGACGTTCCAAACAATCCGGCGACGAGCATTTCTCTGAAGAAACCCATACCCTTCGACAAAATCGAAAAGGTAAGAATCGCTATAGTGCCTGCCGCGACCGAAGTTGACCTGGGAATCTTTCTCATCACGCCTCCTGTTCCTCACAGTATAATTTACCACACGTCCGATCTCTCTTTAGCCCCCAAAATGGTAAACTAAATAATGGAGATGTCAATGCGGAGATCAATTCTCTTCTCTGTCACTTTGTGTATTCTGCTCTTTGCAGGATGCGCCGGACCGTTTTCAGCCGCGCCGCAACGAAAAGCGCTCTCTCTGATTCCAGGAGACAACTCTTTTGAGTTGGCCAGAGGCATAACAGCATATTTCAATGATGTCCAGAAAGAACAAGTCGTCTCTTACGAATTGCAGACAATATCTGAAAGGACGACACTGATCTTTTTCTATGAGAGTGATCTGGAAGTTCCCGGACCACTTTTCGAGCTCTCCCACTCGGATTTTGGAGTCGGTGAAGGTCAGCTCTTGATGGTTCAGCCAATTCTCAGTAACACTTCCTTTTTGCCTGTAGAAACGGAGTTTCAGTCACAGTGCAGCAGAGATTCCCTTTCCACGCTCGTAAGGTTTACCAGGCTTCCCTACTGCCTGTTGATTTCAAGAGCAGACGCTCTCTATACTGCTCAACATCTTCCTGGAAAGTTTCTTCTTGAAGGCGACCTTCTCTATCATATTGGCCCGAACTGGATACCCTCCCACTCCGCATTATATCTGGGGGTCGATCAAGAGACAGCCATGACCGACGGAAATCTCGGACTCAACGACGGCGTGACTTTCGGAGAGTCGTATCCTTTTCTGACTCATGGATACAATTTGGTCGAAGAGGGGGTGTTCGTCTTCCCGAACACTGTTCAGAATGATACATATGTGAGTCTCTTCAAGTACGATACTTACGAATCCAGATGGCTGAAATACTGGTCTACGAACTTTTCCGGGGCAAGAAGATATCCGGGAGAAATCACCCCCCAAGAACGGCGACAAATATCGAGATTCATGTTTGAGACGGCAGGAAATGGCGCTCTCTGGTCGGTCGGATTTGCCTGGTCGGGTTACTGGGATCTTCCCTTCACCGAAAGGGATCTTTACTCCTGCGTAGGGATAGTTGAAAAAGCCTACGAAAGCGCAGGAAAAAACATAGTTCCATTCTGGGAGGACATGTTTTACCTGAATTCCTTCGAGCAATTCTCAAGGACGATTCCAGTTCCCGAGATCACGGCTGGAATCGGTGAGACAATTGAGTTCAGGGTAAACTCTCTTCTTGCAGAGTGGCAATACGTCGGGTACGATAAATGGTCGTTCTCAGATCATGCATGGATTTGGAAGTCTACAAATGGAGTCGAGCTTGAGACGACTTCCGGTACCCTGACAAAAAAAGTTGATCACTGCGTCTTCAGCTGGACCCCTGAAATGAAAGGTGACTACCCAGTCACGTTTAGATTCTTTGGGGAGTTTGGAAATCGAACCGTCGAAAAGACCCATACTCTTACTATTCATGTCGTCGAAAAGACTTCTTAGATCGGTCCCTCCCAGCCAAAGACGGAAAGGTCCACTGAATCGCTTTCATCGAAGTCGATCCCCTCTCTTTCGAGGATTGCCTTCTGAAGCGAGTAACCGTTCGGATCCCTTATGCTTATTCTTCCTCGTGCATTGATCACTCTCTGCCATGGAATAGTTTCATCTGAAACTCCCGCCATGGCGTATCCAACCATTCTTGCAGAGCATCCGCCTACCAGCGAGGCTATCTGGCCGTAGGTCGCAACTCTTCCCGACGGAATCTTTCTTACCATGTCGTAGATTCTTCTGTAGACCGAGACTCTTTCGTTTCCCATATTCGTCACCTGAAAGATTTTACTATATGAAGAGCTAATCTACATATTAACGGCATCTCCCATTACGCGGTTTTACTTCGTGATATAATTCCATTTAAATGCAGAAGCCCCATAAGGAGGTAGTTCGAATGGAGGAGCTGAGCACCAGGTACAATCCTTCTGACCTTGAAGAGAAGTGGTATTCTCGCTGGAAGGAAGGCGGCTATTTCGAACCAAGAGGAACGGGTGAACCATTTACGATAATGATTCCACCTCCGAATATTACCGCCCCCCTTCACATGGGGCATGCTCTGAACCTCGTTATTCAGGACATCATAATCCGCTTCAAGAGAATGAAAGGATTCAAGGCACTATGGGTTCCCGGTGAGGATCACGCCGGTATCGCGACTCAGAACGCTGTAGAGAAGGATCTCGCCAAAAAGGGGACTAACCGTAAGGAACTAGGTAGAGAGAGGTTCCTCGAAGCTACCTGGAACTGGACTGCGGAATACAGACAGCGAATCCGTGAGCAGATAGAAGCAATGGGCTGTTCGGTTGACTGGTCCAGGGAGAGATTCACCATGGATGATGGGCTCAGCGAAGCCGTAAGAAAGTCCTTTGTTGATCTCTACAAGCAAGGGCTTATTTACCGTGGCAAATACATAGTGAACTGGTGTCCGAGATGTGCAACTGTTCTATCCGACGAAGAAGTCGAGCATGAAGACGAAAAGGGAGCCTTCTATCATATAAAATACCCGATAAAGGGTGGCGAAGAATATGTTGTAATCGCCACTACTCGACCCGAGACAATGCTTGCAGATACGGCAGTCGCGGTCTATCCTCCCGACGAGCGGTACGAGGGTCTTTCAGGCAAAACGGTTATCCTGCCGCTAATGAACAGAGAGATTCCGATAATTCAGGACAGGTACGTAGATCCCTCCTTTGGAACCGGCGCCCTAAAGGTAACACCGGCTCACGATCCTAATGATTTCCAGATAGGCTTACGCCATGGTCTGGAAGTAATAGAGGTAATCGATAAAGATGCAAGGATTAACGAGAATGGTGGGAAGTATAGCGGGCTCGACAGATACGAAGCGAGAAAACAGGTCGTCAAGGATCTCGAGGAACAGGGCTTCCTGATAAAAGTAGAACCCATGGTTCATGCCGTTGGAAGATGCTATCGCTGCGAGACTATAGTTGAACCATCTCTTTCCGATCAGTGGTATGTCAAAGTTGGACCGCTTGCAGAAAGGGCTATAGAGGCTGTCGAGCATGGAGACGTAGTCTTCTTTCCCGAAACATGGAA
Organism: Mesotoga sp.; assembly: GCA_011620045.1. GTDB lineage: Bacteria > Thermotogota > Thermotogae > Petrotogales > Kosmotogaceae > Mesotoga. The sequence continues at coordinate 3,039 of WOZY01000240.1, read as the reverse complement.
GAAGGTCTATTTGAACTGGATGCACGAGATTCGTGACTGGTGTATCTCACGCCAGTTGTGGTGGGGCCACAGGGTGCCTGTCTGGTATTGTGATGATTGCAACGAAATAATAGTCGAAGAACATGATCCCGAATTCTGCCCCAAGTGCGGTTCGAGAAAGCTGAGACAGGATGAGGATGTTCTGGATACCTGGTTCTCTTCTCAGCTGTGGCCGTTTACAACTCTAGGCTGGCCTGAAAAGACATCCGATCTGGAAGTGTTTTATCCAACGAGTGTTCTGGTAACGGCCTTTGATATCATCTTCTTCTGGGTGGCAAGGATGATAATGGCCGGGTACCACTTCATGGGAGAGAAGCCCTTCAATCACGTCTATATCACTCGTTTAATCAGAGACAAGAACGGAAGAAAGATGTCAAAGTCACTGGGAAACGGCATCGACCCACTTGACGTAATAGAGGAACACGGTACGGATGCGATGCGTTTCACACTTGCCATTCTGGCGGCCCAGAATCACGATATCAAACTCGACGTTAGATTCTTTGAAACTTACAAGAAGTTTGCCAACAAGATCTGGAACGCCTCGAGGTTTGCCCTGATTAACATGGAGGGCTTCGAAAAGATGGAGATCGATGAAACGAAGCTAGCTGTGGAGGATCGCTGGATAATGTCCCGATTGGCGAAGTCTGTGACAGCCGTAGAAAGGTCGATCGACGTCTATGATTTTCCTACAGCCTCCAAGACCATCTATTCTTTCTTCTGGAACGAGTTCTGCGACTGGTACATTGAAAGTATCAAACCGAGACTGAACAGGGGAGGCGAAGATCGCACTGTAGCGCAGAATGTTCTCATTACGACCCTAGACGCCTCTTTGAGAATGCTTCATCCCTTCATGCCGTACATAACTGAAGAACTCTGGCAGAGACTCCCTGGTTCCGATGGCATGTTGATTGCTTCCGAATGGCCGGAATTTGACGAGTCGGATTTCGACGATGCTTCCGAAAACGAGTTCTCGAGGATCATGGAAATGGTGAGAGGAATCAGAAACGTTAAGGCAGAGATGAATATCCCTCCCTCTTCAAGGACCGATGTCTACTGTCTCGGAAGAGAGATTGATTCGGAAATCCTGAACCTTGTCTCCCATCTATCGAATTCAAATGAGATTGGCCGGAGAAATGAAAAGGCCTCGGGAAGCGTTTCCGCCTGGGCCGATACCGAAAATACGCTGTATGTAGTATTGGGCGAGATTGATACCGAGGCTGAAATCAGGAGATTAGAGGGAAAACTCGACAAGGAGCGGAACGATCTTATTCGAACCAAATCGAAGCTTGAAAACAAGAGTTTCGTCGACAATGCTCCGGAAGAAGTTGTAAATGAGAACAGAGAAAGACTTTCGATAAGTCAAGACAACATTCGCAGGATCGAGAAGATTATAGAAGACCTAAGATGAAGACATACGCAGAAGCTGTTCAGTATCTGTACAATTCGAGACCCTATGGGAAGATCAAGTATGGTCTCTATAGAATCAGAGAGCTTCTGGAACTTCTCGGGAATCCTCAAGAATCATATCCTATAATTCATATAACGGGCACTAATGGAAAGGGAAGCGTTGCGGCAATTACGAGATCGATCCTAACCTCTCATGGTTTTAAGACCGGGCTGAATGTCTCCCCTCACATCACGACTTTTAGAGAAAGGATCCAGGTCGATGGACGTGATATCACCGAAGACGATGTCTGTAAGATTCTGAGAAAACTTGAGCCTTTTCTCGAGAAGATGGACAGAAAGGGAGAGGAGTACGCCCCTAGTTTCTTCGAGGTCGTGACTGCTATGAGCTTCCTGTACTTCAAAGAACAGAAGTGCGATGCCGTGGTCCTCGAGGTCGGACTGGGAGGCAGATTCGATGCAAGCAATGTTATTGAATCCTCCCTTGTTTCGGTTATTACCAGCGTTGGATTGGATCATACTGCTATTCTTGGCGATACCGAAGAAAAGATAGCAAGAGAGAAATCAGGAATAATCAAGTTCAATAGTCCGGTAGTATCGGGAATTACGAGACCGTCAATCAGGAGAATAATCTCCGAAACGGCCGAAAGATTACATGCTCCAACCTGCTTCTACCAGAAGGATTTCAATGCGCAGGGAATAGATTACGCTATAAACAACAACACTTTCGATTATCGAGGCAACAAGACGATTCGAAATCTCCGGATCAGACTCAACGGGGAGCACCAGATTGCAAACGCGGCCGTTGCCATAAAGGCGACGGAGATCGGACTGGAAAAGCTGGGCAATGGAGTAGATGAGAAGTGCTTGAGAGATGGACTGGAAAATGTTCGCTGGCCGGGAAGATTCGAGGTCTTCTCTATACACTCGAGAACGGTTGTGCTTGACGGCGCCCACAACCCCGAGGCCGCCAAAGTTCTCAGAAAGACTGTGGAGAGGTACTTCCCGGATGAAAAAATTACGCTTCTCTTCGGAAGCCTGGATGATAAGGATTATGAAAGCAACATCAGAACGCTTTCAAAAATCACAGATAGAGTTATCGTATGCAGAGTACCGAATTACAGAAGCGTTCATCCCGAAAGAGTCGCCGAAACGTGGAGAAAGTATTGTTCATTCGTAGATCTTGTAGAGTCACACGAGGCCGCTTTCGAGACGGCTCTAAGCACTTCGGAAAAGGTTCTCGTCTGCGGTTCTCTCTATCTCGTTAGCGAGATAAGAAACAGCCTGACTGGGGTGAAGGAAAGTGCTCGAAGGCATTGAGGGACGGGTAAAGGAGATACGGGAATCAGAGGTTGTGGTACAGGTGGGGGGTCTGTTTTTCAGACTCAACTGCACTCCGAATACTATCGGAAAGCTTGCAAGAGAGAAGGACTTCTACTTTCTGGCATTCATGGCCTTTTCGCAGGACAAACCACCAGAGCTCTATGGCTTCATCGACAATGAAGAGAAGGAGTTGTTCAACATCCTGCTGAAGGCCAGCAAAATAGGGCCAAAATCCGCCATGAAGATCTTGTCTTCCGCCTCCCCCTCGAGAAT
>WOZY01000195.1 GCA_011620045.1 Mesotoga sp. | reverse complement strand
TGGGCCCTGCGAGAAAGGCCACTCAGATAGAGGTATCGAGAACCGACTCTTTTTCCCTGGGAATAAAGCCACCCATTAAGGATTCCGGTGACCACGCGGATACTCCCGGCTTAACGATTGTCGGTCCTGAAGGAACTGTTGTTCTCGATTCCGGAGTGATGCTTGCCAAGAGGCATATTCACATGACACCCGAGGACGCCAGGGTATATGGTGTGGAGGACAAGGAGATAGTAATGGTCTATGCCGAGGGTACCGGAATTCGAAAAGTGATCTTCGACGACGTTCTGGTTAGAGTGCACTCGAGTTATGCTCTGGAATTCCATGTCGATGTGGATGAAGCAAACGCTGCAATATTGAACAACAACGATCCAGTGTTCATTATCGAGGAGTTATAGTGGTCTATCTGGGGACGAGCGGCTACTCATTCCCCGACTGGGTGGGGACGGCATACCCTTCAGAGATCAGCTCTTCCCAGATGCTCAGATATTACCATTCAGTATGGAGATTCAACTCGGTTGAATTGAATTTCACATATTATCGAATGCCATCTATCAAGACAATCACGGGCATCCTCAGGAAGATACACGGAGAGATGACATTTGCAGTTAAGGCACCGGGACAGGCAACTCATGATCTATGGAAGGGTAATTCCGGAGAGTTGAGGAAAGTATCCGGTGAATTCTATCAAGCTCTTCAATCCATGCGGGAAGAGGGCAGGCTGGGGCCGGTACTTTTCCAGTTTCCGTGGTCGTTCAAATTCAATGAGAGAAACAGGGTGTATATTGAAGAGATCGCTGCATCTTTCGACCCGAATAGTAATGTCCTGGCCTTCGAATTCAGACACGATAGCTGGGCAAACGAAGCTGCCTTTGAAGTGGTCGAGAAGGTGGGCGGAATACCTGTAACAGTTGACGAACCGACTATCGGCGGGTTGTTTCCTTATATTCCCAGGGCAGGTTCTCGGGGTGCTTACTTCAGATTTCACGGAAGAAATCCCGATTGGTTCAACAGCAACGGAAGTGAAAGATACAACTACGATTACTCGGAAAATGACTTGAGACGTTTTGCCATCGATGTGCTAGAATTTCATAAACGTGATCTACCAGTCTTTGTTTTTTTTAATAATTGCTACATGGGAAGAGCAGTTCACAATGCTCTTCTTCTGAGAGACCTGTTAGGAGGTGCGTGAATAAACAATGACTTTTCCTGATTACATAAATGTGGTTCTGAGGATGATAGCCGAGGGAAATGAGAGTCATGAGATCTACGAACAGCTACAGAAGCTTGGATTGAGAGAAGTAGAGATTACTGAAGTGTACAACGCGGTGATCGGAATGATCACATCCGGTTCGGAATCGACGGAGATTATTCTCGATGGCGATTACAACCCCATAAAGAGAGTGTTTCTCGAAGAAGAACTCAAGGCGATCATGACCGTTCCCGGTCTTTACAAATCGCTTCTATGGGGTGACATTTCTCCTGGAGACTTTGAAAGGACTCTCTCTGATTTCTCAGCCAATAACTAGAAAAACCCGCCTTGTAGGCGGGTTCTTTATACGATCCATTTTGCAACGGGTATGAAGTATCTGTCAGGCAGTTTTTTGGGATTTGGGACCACTCTGATGGTGTACGCCAGATTACCCTCTTCAGATACGACGAATTTCCCGCCGTACACGTATTCGCCATGAACGTCCTCTTTCACCAGCTTCATCGGATAGAGACTGAAGCTGTCCATCTCGCCTTCGTCATTCATCTTTGCCACAAAAATCTCAGCTTGAACCTCCGATGGATCCAGAGTTCCAAGATAAATGTTTGCCGAGAGGGTGATCTCCTGCCCGACCTTTACCGATTTGGCAGAAGACTCGACCTGCACATTCGGCTTTATTCTTATGGCGTTCCAGCTGGCACTGAACTTGTCTTTCCAGACAGCAACGCTCTTTGCAAGTTTGTAACCGTCTCTCTCGGCCTCTACAGACAGGTCGGCGGCCGGGAAATAAAGGTCGGTGGCATACTCTGTAATCATCCTGTGAGTATTGAACTTGCTCCCAATTTCCTTGATGGAGCTTTTCATTTTCTTTGCCCAATCCCTCGCAACTCCTTCTTCATCTCTCGAGTAGTATAGAGGGATTATCTCCTTCTCAAGTGTGCTGTAAATCGAGACAGAGTCTATCCTGTCCTGAAGCTCTTGGTCTCTGTAGTCTCTGTTATCGCCGATCGCCCAGCCGTTTTCACCGTTGAAACCTTCCACCCACCAGCCATCAAGGACGCTGAAATTCAGAACTCCATTCATTCCGGCTTTTTCACCGCTCGTTCCGCTTGCTTCGTGGGGTCTTCTCGGTGTATTGAGCCAGATATCCACACCACTTACCAAATGTCGAGCGATATTCATGTCGTAATTCTCGACTATAATCACCCGGCTTTTGAATTCCGGTGTTCTGGAGATCTCATACAACTTCCTAATCAGCTCTTTTCCAGGATCGTCTGCCGGATGGGCCTTTCCTGCGAAAACAAATTGAACCGGTCTTTCGGAGTTCGCGATTATCGACTTCAGTCTGTTGATGTCTTTGAAGATCAGCGTTGCCCGCTTATATGTAGCAAATCTCCGTGCAAATCCAATAGTGAGAACATCTTCAGGCAGGGCTTCCTCGACCTCCAGAAGGTCTTCTATGGTCTCTCCCAGCCTCATCCTCTGTCTCTTCAACCTTCCCTGCAGAAAGCCTCTTGCTCTGGACTTCAGCGACATGTGGAGCTCCCAGATCTCACTTTCCGGTATCTTATCGACCCCTTCCCAGATCTCTGGGTCATAGACTCTCTCATGCCAGTCCTCGGGAAGGTACTTGTCCAGCAACTCGACCAGGTTCGGATTCAGCCAAGTCCAGATGTGAACTCCGTTTGTCACATGAGTTATCGGAACCTCTACCGCAGGCAGATCCGGGTAAATGTGATTCCAAAGATTTCTGCTGACTCTTCCATGAAGCTTGCTCACGCCGTTAGCAAGGGCAGAAAGCCTGAGGGCAAGGACCGTCATGCTGAAGTGCTGCTCGCCACCCTGAAGTTTTTCGATGCCGAGGTTCAAGAATTCATCCCTATCGGCCCGCATCTTACTCCAGAAATCGCGGAAGTACTTGTCAATCATGTCAAGGGTAAACGTGTCATTACCGGCAGGTACCGGTGTATGTGTTGTGAAGACATTGCCGGATTTTACTATCATCGATGCGGTTGAGAATTCTATCGAGTTCTTCTGGACCAGTTCTCGAATTCTCTCGAGGGACAAGAAGGCCGCATGCCCTTCATTCATGTGCCATACATTTGGCGAGTAACCCAGCATTTTGAGGGCTCTCACTCCACCGATGCCGAGAAGAATCTCCTGTTGTATCCTGGTTTCACGATCGCCTCCATAGAGCGTGCCGGTGATCTTCCTGTCTTCGGGTTCATTTTGAGGAATGTCTGTATCCAATAGATAGAGAGATGTCCTGCCAATTTCGGCCTTCCAGATCTTTGCCCATACCTTTCTCCCTGGAAAGTCTATGTTAACGAAAACCTCATCTCCGGCTTTATCGAGAGCAGGAACTACGGGAAAATCTTCAAACTCATAGGACTGATAAATGTTCTGCTGCCAACCCGACTCATCTATTCTCTGTTCAAAGTATCCGTTCCTGTATAGAAGTCCTACGGCAACGAAATTAAGGCCCATGTCGCTGGCCGTTTTCAGGTGGTCTCCGGCCAGAATGCCAAGGCCTCCTGAATAGATTGGGAATGATTCATGGAAGCCATACTCCGCGCAGAAATAAGCAATGCACTGCTCCTTTCTGTCCGGGTGTTCTCTCTCCATCCACGTATCTTTTCCACCCATGTATTTATCGAATTCTTCAACGGTGTTCTCATACATCTTGATAAATGCTTCGTCTTCGGCCAGTTCATACAATCTAGTCTGGCGTATCCTGCGGAGAAGTCTTACAGGGCTCCGCTTTTCCTGATACCACATTTCGGGATCCATGTATTTGAACATCTGTTGAGCATGATAATTCCAGCTCCACCATAGGTTCTTCGACAGTTCTTCGAGTCTGCTCAGCTTTTCGGGCAATCTCGGAACCGCCATGACTCTTTCGAGGAAGTACATCAGTATAACCTCCTATTTTGGCATCTATGTCCAATTATACCCTTTCATACGCCACTATGCTTTCTTATGATCCTCTCACTCGTCCTTGCTACCTGTTTCGCCGTTTCACAAAAAAAGGGAGCTCAGCTCCCTCTATTCTATTTCACAATACTTTCAATTCTTATGGTCTTTTACGGATACCTCTTTTCTTGTCGAGTCTTCTCTTAAAGGCGGAGATCTTTTCGCCGCTATCTCTCATGAACTTGGCCAGTTTCTTTTCGAAGTCTTGACTTGACGCTCCTTCATCAGAGCTTTTGCTCTTCAGATCCTTGATCGACAGTTCCCATTTTCCGTCCTTTGTCGTCCCAAGAACCTTTGCTTCTACTTTCTGACCAACTTTAAGATAGTCTTCAATGTTCTTCACGTACTCTCTTGACACTTTGGAAATATGAATGAATCCTTCCTCACCGCTTTCAAGATTTACGTACGCTCCGAATTTCTTGACAGAAGTTACATTTCCCTCAACAACGGTACCCACTTTCACACTCACATGACTAACCTCCAATTGACTATATACTTGAGGCAGCGCAAAACGCTAACTCAGTAATTGTCTCCGTATTTGTTTCTGAACTTCTGAACTCTTCCTTCAGTGTCGAGAATCATTGATGATGCATCTCCACGGAAGTAGGGATGGCAGCTGGAACAAAGGTCAACCTTTATATTGTCCTTAGTAGAATAAAACTTATGTTCTGCGCCACAGGTACACTTTACAGTAATCAGCTTCATCTCGGGGTGCATTTCTTTTTTCATCGGGATTTCACCTCTTCATGTTGTAATTTGCACAAATCTCATTATATCATAGAGAGAAAAGCGTGTCAAAGAGACTTGCTTGTGGCAAAGGCTAGCACAGATAGGGGAATTGTGATGATTAATGACATACAAAACCATTTGAAAGAAGCCGCCTCTTCCGAGGGCTTCTACAGTTATTACGGAAAGAGAAAGGAAAGCCTTGGAAGACTTTCCAGCGGTCTCCGAAAGAATCCCGTGAGCAGCTCGATGATCGAGAAGGTCGTCAAGACAATTCCCGGGCTCAAAAGCCTATCCTATGAAGAAATCGAGTTTTCAATCGACATACTGAGAGAGCGAGACAGAGAACCGGAAGAGAGAGTACAATACGTATCTTCGCTTTCTGCGGCATCGGTTGCCGATATTGCACAGTTGCTCTTCTTGATCGATCCGAGAAACAATCCGCCTGTTAATGGGCGGGTCAGAAAGAAGATCAAGTCGATAGACGATTACAGAAAGTGGCTTTCAACTGCAAGATCGATTGGAAAGTACGGAATTCAGGACTATATCATGCTTGAAGCGGCACTCCTTTACGAAAAGCCGGAGGTTGCTGCGAAATCCGGTCTTGCAGAAAGGATAAACAGAGTGCTGCATACCAATATCTCGGAGCTGGAGACTCTGCGAGACGCAGTCTCTTCTCTTTCAAAATCGGCAAGAGGAGAGCTTGGCAATCTGAAATTCACGCACCCTTACGTCAAGAGTGCGCTTTTCTCGCGTCGTTCCAGACCCGTTGTTGTTGACGGTAGCAACATCGTTTTTTCTATGAGCGATCACGCAGATTTGAACAGAATAGACGATCTCTTTCTCAGGATGTCTTCGTGCAGAATTGCCTTGTTTCCATACAGGATAATCTTTGATGCAAATATCAGATTCACTCTTGGCGGTTTCCAGCAAGAGAATCTTGACAGACTGCTTTCCTTGCCACAAGTGGAGACTTACTCGCCAGCCGATGATAGAATTATCTTCCTGGCCAGAGAGAACGACTCCGTCGTGATAAGCTACGACAGATTTCTCGATCATGGGGCTGCCGACATAACGATAATAAGACCGGAGGAAATAGATGAAAGTCTCAGAGTTTGATTACGATCTCCCAAAAGAACTGATCGCCCAGGAGCCCGCCGTTCCGAGAGACAGTTCGCGACTCCTGGTTGTCGACAGGAAAAGCGGTGTCTTTGAACACAAAGTATTCGCCGAAATCGTCGAACTTCTTCGTCCAGGCGATGTCGTCGTGCTAAACAACAGCCGCGTTATTCCTGCAAGACTGCTTGGGATGAAGGAGACTGGAGCGAAAGTCGAGGCCGTGTTGATAGAAAGAGTTGGCCGGGGCCTCTGGAAGGCAATAGTTAGACCCGGATCAAAGATTAAGCCTGGAAACGAGCTACTGTTCAGCGGAATTTCATGCAGAGTTGTCGAACACTGCGAAGATTCCGGCAGGATTCTCGATTTTCATGGGGCTAGCGATGAAGAGATCAAAGAATCGGGCTTGTTTGCGATTCCCCCGTATATTCAGACTTACCCGGAGAATCCAGAATCTTACCAGACGGTCTACTCGCGGCCGGAAGGTTCCGTAGCGGCCCCCACCGCCGGCCTGCACTTTACTGAGAGCCTGCTTGAGAGGATCACCGGTAAGGGAGTCGCGGTTGAGTTCATCACGCTTCATGTCGGCATCGGAACTTTCAGACCGGTAAAATCGGAGCTGATAGAAGAACACAAAATGCATGGAGAATACTATACGGTATCTTCTGAAGCTGCAGAGACGATCAACAAGGCCAAAGCCGATAAGAGAAGGATTATTGCAGTTGGCACTACAACCGTAAGGACTCTGGAAAGCATAGCTGCCCGACACGGCTCAATCGTAAGTGATAGCGGCCAGACAGATATATTCATCTATCCCCCCTATGATTTCAAGATAGTCGACTCTCTTGTCACAAACTTTCACCTTCCAAAATCGACCCTCCTGATGTTAGTTTCTGCATTTGCCGGAAGAGAGTTGATTCTCTCAGCATATAGAGAAGCCATTTCGAGAAGATACAGATTCTTCTCCTTCGGCGATGCCTGTCTCTTATTGTAGGAGACAGTTTGAACTGAAGGGATTTTTCGGTAAATCGTCGGACGGATTCTCCCTTTCCGCAAAAACTCACAGTATCAATCTTCTTCTTCGAGCATCGGTGAGAAGAAGTGGATCCACATCATTTTCAGGATTATTGCAAACGGCACGGCAATAATCGCTCCGAAAAGCCCCTGCAACTGTCCTGCCACAACGATCATCAAGATGACTATTACCGGGTTGATTCTATTGTAGCCTTTCATGAATACGAGGAAAAGGATGAAGGCAGCCGCGTGCACAACCACGAGGATTAACAGAAGCACAAGAACGAGAACGAGATTCTGAGTGGATACGGCAAGAAGAACGAGTGGCACAAATTCGAGTGGTACTCCCACTATGGGTATGAGATTTGTAAAAGCAGCCCAGAGCCCCATTAGAAGGCTGTATTTCAATCCCATCGACTGAACCACAATACCGACCACAATCCCCACAATCAACGCTATCAGGACTACCGAAATCACATACCTTTCGAGATTCTTGTAGGTGTCGGACAGGAAACTCAAGGCGGTGCCGCGTACTCTTTTCGGGTAGAACTTTGGAGTGAACTCCTTGACCGAGAGGAAGTAGTAACTTAGATAGATTGCACCCACTATTGTAAAGAAGAGTACCAGTCCCGTACTCGTTACGAAACTGGGCACTTTTTCCAGTATTCCCGGAAGGAATTTCATAAGGCTGTTCTGCACCTGAATGAGGAAATTTCTTACACTCTCGTAAGTTGCCCTCCGCCTTGCCGGATCGATGTTCTTCGGCATAAAGTATTCAACTAAGTCTTTCCACAGTTCTTGCGACTGAACCAGCATCGCATTTTCCATGACAATAGCTGAAAGCGATTCCGCCACTTCGGGATTCAAATACTTAGAGACAATCCCGTTTATCTCATCGTACTGAGGCTGTCTCCGATTGCTGCTGCCTATAATCA
>WOZY01000280.1 GCA_011620045.1 Mesotoga sp. | reverse complement strand
CTCCATGAGTCGGCATTGCTTAACTTTTTGTCCACTCGGAGGGGTTCACTCCAAAACCACGTCAGTCCCCAGCCATCTACGCCAGTGAGTTCGCGATATCTTTATCAATATCATCATTGCACTCCCTCAGATTACTTTGTCAATAAGGCTTCACTGGCCAGCCATTTCTGCTTGACAGACTTGCGGACGTCCGTGTCTTTTGCGCCATTCATGAGTGCTACTTATGAAAGCTTAAAGAAACCAAGGAGGACGTGGAGAGCTTTGCTCGCCAGGTATCTCACGAAGTCATAAGCCGGATATTCAAATTCGGCGTTGATCCTTGATTTTCCTATTGATGCTTCAATATATATATGATAATGGAATACAAGATCTGCGCCTGTGACAGTTTGGCTCGCGATCATGCAATGGTCCAAGCCGTAGCTGCAGAGATGGTGCAATCGAGGGAAAATGGCAAACTGCGAAGAGGTATCACCCAATGCATATGCGATGGTAGCATCCATGAGGGCAATCGGGTATAATCTACCGATGGCCATCGCGGACATCATAGATAACAGCATCTCTGCCGAAGCCAAAAATATATGGATAGACTTTGACTGGGCGAACGGTGATCCTTGGATCAGAGTGAAGGACGATGGAAGAGGAATGACCGAGGATGAACTACGTGAGGCCATGCGCCTTTGCGGCAAGGGACCCGATGAGACAAGAGAGCCTGAGGACCTGGGAAGATTCGGGCTCGGTCTTAAGACAGCGTCATTCTCCCAGTGCAGGCTTCTCACCGTAAAGAGCAAGGTAAAAAATGGAACAACTTCGACGAGGTGCTGGGACCTTGACTTAATCGAAAAGACTAAGAAATGGCAATTGAGACTGTCCCCACCGGAAAATGCAGAACCTATGTTAGAGGACCTTGCAATTATGGAGAACGGAACGGTGGTCCTCTGGCAGCAGCTGGACAGAGTTATCGATAAACATGATGATATCACGGATGCAGAGACTGTTTTCAATAATAAGTTCATCGATGTAGCGAATCATATTGAGATGGTGTTTCACAGATACATGAGCGGCCCGGCAAAATTGAACATTTCCATTGGCAGGACGCCACTCAAACCTTGGGACCCTTATCTAACATCAAATCAGTTTACTCAGGAGCTATCGACTGAGAAGTATGAGGACGGCTCAGTAAAAATCATTCCGTATATTCTGCCACACGTATCAAAAAGAACGGCAACAGAGACCACGACAGGAGCTGGACCTAATGGCTGGAATGCCCAACAGGGATTCTACATATACAGAAATCGCCGAATGATTGTCTCCGGGGGCTACCTGAACTTCGACCTCAAGGCTGAGGAACACTACAAACTCGGCCGTATAATGGTCGATCTCAAGAACGACATGGACACGGATTGGCGAATAGATATCAAGAAGGCGGAGGCTATTCCGCCTGACAGGTTGAGGGCGGAACTGGAGAAAGTGGCCAGGGCAACCAGAGTAGAAGCAGTTAAAATATACAGAGCTAGAAGTGGAAGGACTGGAAAGCCTGGCCAAAAGAACGCTCAGCAGGTCTGGACTAAGAGAAGAAAGGGTGACAAGATCGTTTATGAGATCAACCGCGACAACGAATCTATAAAGCGGATCCTCGCAGAGCTTACTCCTCCAGACCCGTGGGTCAGGAAATTGTTCAGTACGATCGAACGCACAGTCCCTCACAGGGAGATCATCATTGACTCGTGCAACCAAGAAGACTGTCACGTCAATCTTCCTCCAGATATTTCTCGGCCAGACCGAGAGCTGATTGACATGTGCGTTCAGATCTATAAGGAAAAAAGAGCAATGGGAAGAACTCATGATGAGGCGAGTGGATACGTCTTGTTCATCGAACCATTCAACACGCATCCCGCATTCCAAGCAGCTTTAGACAAGATAGCAGAGGAGGAAGACACACGGACGAGATCCACGAAAAGATAATCGGCATGTCCCATGCCTATCTAAAGAACATAAACGTTACACCACAGGAAATTCGGATCTTCATAGGCATAATGAAACAAGCATTCTCCAATGAGGATCTAGATGAGGAATGGCTATTCAGACGACTTGAATCGATTCATTCGGTCAGAATCGGAACCGCTGACATACTCGATGACGCGATGGATCACATCGAATGGTTCAATCCTTCCACCGGAGAGGGACTCAAACGCAGGATCGACTGGCATTTCTGGATCCACTACAGCGACTACCTCACTTTAGCCAAGGGCTGGCCCAAGCGATTGATACAGAGCATTGACCAACTTTCGAACCAGATATTCTCAAGATTGGAGGACCCGGAGCGTGCAGGCCCGTGGGACAGGCGAGGAATGGTGATGGGGAGTGTTCAATCAGGGAAGACCGCTAACTACACCGCATTAATTACGAAGGCCACAGATGCGGGATACAAACTTGTGATAGTTCTTGCAGGCGTGCATGACAGTCTTAGAAGCCAGACTCAGATGAGGTTAAATGAAGAGTTTCTGGGATATGATATGGACAAAGTGCAGAAGCTGACCGGAGGTGAGAAGAAGATAGGTGTGAGGACTATGTTTCAAGAGCACAATCCTGTCTATACTCTCACGAGTAGTAACCAAAAAGGTGATTTCAGTAAATCTGTCGCTAACCAGAGCGGGATCTTTCCAGACAAAAATGGCGCGCCCATCATACTTGTCATCAAGAAGAATGTTAGCATCTTGCGTAATTTAATTACATGGATTCAGTCGGTTGTAGGCCAGACTGATGCAAAGGGCAACAAAGTAATCAAGGATATTCCCCTACTTCTGATTGATGATGAGTGCGATTTTGCTTCCATTAATACCAAAGAGCCAGAGAGGGATGAGAATGACAAGATAATCGAAGAGTGGGATCCGACAACAACAAACAAGCTGATTCGGAAGTTCTTGAATATTTTTGAGAAGAAAGCATACGTTGGATACACTGCTACCCCTTATGCGAATGTGTTCATATACCACGATGATCCCCATCCGCGTTACGGCGAAGATCTTTTCCCAAAAAATTTTATAATCAGCCTTCCGCAGCCGAGTAACTACCTAGGACCTGAGAGTATTTTTGGCATTGACAGCGATCCAGACCAGGATATCGAAGCAATTGAACCATTGCCACTGGTACGGATCGTCAATGACCAATCGAATCAAATTCCTGAGGGCCATGACAAGAAATTGAAGGTCAGCAAACTGCCTGACAGCTTGACGCGAGCATTGAAATGTTTTCTGCTCACTTGTGCGGCAAGGAGGCTGCGATCAGACGGTGTGCCGCACAATTCAATGCTTGTGCATGTCACCAGATTCACGGCTGTTCAGGCACAAATCTCGATGCTTATCACCGAGGAACTAAATGGATTGGTTTCCAGGATCATGAGCAAGAATGACCTCTCGGATTTCCGAGAGATCTGGGAAAATGATTTCATTTCGACCTCTGCCAGAATGGCGGAGATGGGATTCAGTGATGCGACAGTCCATGAATGGTGCCAGATTGAGAAGAGTCTTGGTTTTGTTGCCAGAGTAATGAAAGTGAAAACGATCAACGGGACTGTCAGAGATGTATTGGACTACAAAGAAGTGGAAGAGGCCGCAAACCACAGAAAAAAAATTGGTGAAGATGTGCCATGGGAAGAAAGAGGGCTAAATGTAATCGTCGTCGGTGGTGACAAGCTCTCAAGAGGATTGACTTTCGAAGGACTCACTGTTAGTTATTACTTGCGGGCGTCTGCACTTTATGACACGCTGATGCAGATGGGAAGGTGGTTCGGGTACAGAGGAGGTTATTCAGATCTTTGTCGTATATTCACTACCGATGAACTCATATCTTGGTATCGTCACATAGCTCTGGCCACGCAGGAGCTCCGGGAGGAAGTTGAATATATGTCGGAGTTGGGATTAACACCTAGCGAATTCGGTTTGAAGATTCGCAGCCATCCTGGACGTCTTGCTGTGACATCAATGGGAAAATCAAGGAGCAAGCAGAAGATATCCCTTTCATATAGTGGCAAGATTTCAGAAACGGTTGTGTTCGATCCAAATTATTCACAGATGAATCTGAGAGCTCTTGAGAGACTCATAAGAAATATTGGCCGGGAACCGGATGTAAGGTACGAAGCGAACTCACGGCTTCACTGGAAGGAAGTTCCCGTCGATATGGTACTCACCTTCTTGGCCACGTACAGAGCTCACGACATTTTTGGTAGAATCGTTGATCCAAAAAGAATCGCCGGATATATCGAGAAACAGAACTCTAAAAACGAACTTGTTGAATGGGATGTAGTAATCGTAAATAGAAGCAGCGGATCGTTGCGAAAATCTAATGAAACTCATAGTGTCTCTGTTGCAGGTTATGATATCAGGTGTGTGATAAGGAATCCAATCTTCTCGATAACCAACCAGAAGATATCCATAAAGAGACTCGTAAGCCCTCCAGATGAAGCTGTCGACTTATCAGAGGATGAGTTAAGGAAGGCACGAGAGTATGACATAACAGAGCGAAACAAAATTGTATCCAAAAAGGGTCTCCCATCCGGAATCGCTATTAGGCATGTTAGATCCAAGGAGAAAGGACTACTTCTTGTCTACCTTCCTACCGGAAAGGATGAATCCGGGAATTCCTACGGCAAAGGGGGTCAGGAGATCGTCGGTTGGGCTATCAGTTTCCCGGAAAGCGAAACCGCTGAACCCATAGAATACTGGGTAAATCCAGTCTACCAGAAGGAAGACGAGCACTATACGTGAGGTGCGGACAACATGCAGCATAACCTCAAGACGTACTGGCATGAATTGGAAGAACGCTATGCTGGAGACGAGGGTGTGTACAGGAGACTGGACCTTGAAAAGGAAACAGGAATTAGGATAGCTATTCTGAGTCCAGGTCGCACTCGGGCAATTCTCATTGAGATTCTGCCCGAAGATGCTAGCGCACTGATGCCACCACGCTGGCGGGGAATGGGATTTAAGATCATCTCTCTGGCAGGCCCAGAGCGGGATGCGAAGCATGTTTGCCTGTATGTCGAGAATCCGGAGCACCGATCAGTCTTCACGACCTTGAGTTCTGACATCATAAGGACCCTTGAATCATCCGATCTAACCTCTAGGATTAAGAATCTCCAGAACTGTTTTAACAGGTGGTCCAGATTCTTCGAGAGATGGGGTCAAGAGGGTTTGTCCGCAGAAAGACAACGTGGTCTATTCGGTGAACTCATGATTCTTGAGACACTGCTCAGAGCAGGATTGTCACCGCATGATGGAGTGTCTTCCTGGAAAGGCAGCTCAGGAGCTTATCAAGATTTTGTCCATCTGGGCGCAGCTCTTGAAGTGAAGACGACGATATTAAAGGAGCCCAGAAAGGTAACGATTAGCAGCGAGAAACAGCTTGATGATGCGGATCTCGAATCGCTCGCACTCATCGTTCTTACCCTGAATGAAGTGGAATCTGGCGGTATTTCTTTGCCCAATTCAGTTGTGACTGTAAGGCAGCTATTGGAGAACGATGGGAATGCGAGTAGCATTTTCGAGTCCAGCCTTATAGAAGCGGGCTACCTGGATTTTGATGCAGACAAATATTCAAAACAGTACACAATAAGGAGCACAGAGGTTTTCGACATTCGGAGCGGATTCCCACGCATAGTCTCCGTCCCCCCGGGGGTTGGTGACCTACGATACACTGTGACGATTTCTGCGTGCAAACCGTTTGAGAAGACTGTTGGAGAGATAATCAGGGAATTCGTTGGAGAGGGTGCAAATGAGCAAGATTGAAGACGGATCCAGACGTTTCCATTCTGATATCAGCTCAAAATCCCTTGTATTTGAACTGCTCAAGGAACATCAGTTCTTAGAGGATGTTGGCGAGATTCTGGTCGAAGCGGGAGAAATCGAGGATTGCACTCGATGTTCGTATCAGGCCAGAGGTCTCAAGGTCGACGGCTATTATTACGATTCCGATACAGGTCAACTGTATCTCATTGTGGCGCTCTGGAAGGATGAAATCGAGGAAGCGAAGGCGAAAGTCACGAAAAGAGAGATTGAAGATACTTTCAATCGATGTCTGAATTTCTTCAACCGAAGTCGTGCGAACCTACATGAAAAAATCGAGATTGCTAACGAAGCTCATGACCTGGCACGATTGATTCAAGAGTGCAGAAATGAGATAATCAGCACTACGATAATCCTGATAACGGATGGATTTGCAGAAAGACGTCCTGCCGAGTTACAAACCATTGATGGGATTGATATAAAGAAAATTGTCTGGGATATGAGAAGGATTCTCGACTTCATTGAGAATGGCGAAATGGAGGCCATCACGGTCGACTTCGGAGAGGATGGCAAAGTGCCCTGCCTTTACGAAACCAATGGGTCCGGAGTCTACACGTCATACCTTGCATTCATTCCTGGTGACCTGCTGGCCGAGTTATATTCGCAATGGGGGACTCGATTGCTGGAGATGAATCTCCGCGTGTTTCTATCAGCTCGGGGGAAGGTGAATAGAGGAATCCGCGAGACCATCATCAAAGAACCCAGCATGTTCTGTGCATACAACAATGGAATAACTGTATCAGCACAAAGCGTCGACTTCGTGAAAGCTGACGAGCATTCGGGATACCTTCGCGGAGCGATTGATTTCCAGATAGTCAATGGTGGCCAGACAGTGGCATCTCTCTATCATGCAAAGAGAAGACAGAAAGCGGATCTTTCTGGCATTCTTGTACCGATGAAACTGATCAGCATTACTAAGGAAGAGGATATTAATACTCTTGTCCAGCGAATCAGCGAGTACTCAAACACGCAAAATAAGATCTCCCTATCAGATCTGGCGGCCAATGAAAAAACCCATCAGAAGCTGCATGAGCTGTCGAAGAATGTACAGGCCCCCGATCCCACAGGCGGCTCCCGTATTTCCCACTGGTTCTACGAGAGGGCGAGGGGGAGTTACGAGGAGACCAGACGGCTCGAGGCGAAGACCACTGCCAAAGAAAGAGCTTACGATGCGGCCTATCCGAAGAACCAGAGGTTCGATAAGGGTTTGTTTGGAAAAGTCTGGAATACATACTTGATGAAGCCTTATGTCGTATCGCTGGGTGCCCAGAAGAGTTTCGCAAAGTTTAATTCGTGGCTAAAAGAACAGGAACATGAACCCGAACCATTCTTCAGGCAGACAGTAGCTCTGCTGATCCTCTGGCGGGATGCCGAGAGAATTGTCAGAAAGCAAGAATTTGAAGGTTACAGACATAACATAATAACATACACATTAGCATGGTTGTTCGAGCTCGCGCAATCGAAGATAGATCTGGAAAAGATATGGCGCGAACAGAAATCCGAGAAAACTGTATTGTTGGCGATAGAAGCGATGTGCCAGATCGTGAATACCCACATAAGAGACACTAACCTGAATGTCACGGAATGGTGCAAGAAAGAAGAGTGTTGGAAGACCCTGTTAGAAAAAGAGTACGTTCTGCCTGACGGAATCACTGCCTGCTTTATTGCTGAAGAAATTGAAGGTCCCAGATATGATTCGAATACTAATGATGAAGGTGATGCTGTCGAATTCTGCAAATATAAGGGGTCCAAAGCTTGGTTCGAATTATCCATATGGGCGAAACAGCGGAACTTATTGACAGGGAAAGCTAGAAGACAGTGTTTCAACATGGGTAAGTTTCTTGACAGAGACCGAGAACCCTCACTGGCACTTTCCAATTCCTGCAGACAGGCTTGGCAGGGCGCTGAGCCACTGGGATGGACCTGGAAAGAGGGTAATCCGATTCATGAGGACGAGGCTAATAAGTCTCAAATAACTCTTTTGGCAAAATCTATCGACATTAATCAAATACTGGATTTAGCAGAAAAAGGTGATATAAATGCATTTGATATGCTACTCAAATTAATTTGGGATAAAGACGATTATACAAGGTGCATTGCAGCTAAGGGTCTAGGCAAATTTAGAGATGCCGCTGCGGTTGATGCACTGATCAATTCTCTTCTCAAAGATGAGTCATCCGCGGTAAGGAAACAATCGGCATTATCTCTTGGTGGATTGGGAGATATTAGATCAAGACCATTTTTAATCGAAGCCCTGAAGGA
>WOZY01000106.1 GCA_011620045.1 Mesotoga sp. | reverse complement strand
GGTTGCGGGTAGCAAGTTCGTGGTTTGAAGAGCAGTTGCAAGCGTCGGGTCTGGGGTTGTGGGGTCTAGGGTCTCATAAGAGTAAAACCCGTACAGGAGCACTACGGGATGACCCATAATTGGATCCCCAAACAGAAGCATTTTGGGGCAGGCTTTTCAGGGCAGGCTCTACAGATGACAGAGTGAGGGATTAGCTTAAGTAACTCGGGATGACGACCTTAAGTTATTCAGAAAGCATCGCATGGCGTCATTCTGACAAAACTCCTGGTCAGAATTTCGGTTTTCTCGTGAGCGCAACGAACTCTCGGAATATACTGTCTCGATTGATCTTAACGAAGGACGGTTTTTCACAGCGATGTCAGCGTCTTCTAACAAGCGGATCTTTCAGGTACAAGCGGTCCCTCACGCTTCGTGAAGTAGAGAATGTTAACTAGTTGTCCGTCGAAGGTTCCCCCGTTCTCCGAGAAGAACAGTTGCAAGTTGCGGGAATGGCCCAGAAATAGAGTCTTTAGACTCGAGGATTAGGAAGCCTTGTGATTTGTGACTTCTTGTCCGCTGATTTCTTCCTTTTCTAAAGATAGAGTAATGGAATTCCCGCGAGCATTAACTGTCGATCGAGAACGCTCCTATAGAAAGGTTAAAGGATCCGACGATTTGGTACCTTTTACGCGTTGAGATTCAGAAAGCTTACCCCGCTTTGAAAGCTCCGCAAGAACTATCTCATCTTCATCTAGTGCCGGTTTCTCGAAGCCGGAGCCATTCCCATTGAAGGAAATGTCTGGTGCTTCATAGTCAGCATCGTCATCAGGGCCGTCAGACACTGCATCACCCGGTCCGCTACTGTTGATTGAAAGCGCGATTCAAAGGCTAGTAACTAGTAATAAGAAAAGCACAGTGCGGTAATTCGTTTCACTTTCATCCCCTAGTTGTATTCAAATGATTCGCTCTTATTACTTCCCTCACTAAGGAGTTATTAAAGACCTACGAATTGAACTGCCTAACCATTTTCTATTAAAGGAGCTTTCAGGAAAACAAGGCTCATTTGAACCGGCTCTACTTGTGTCTGAAGGCAGGGCTCTCAATGGCAGGGGAATATCGGCTCGCTTCAATTCACCCGCTCCCTTTGATGTCGGCTCTAAGCTCTGTGGGAAATGCCCATCAAAGAAGAGGCCGCCGCTGACCACGTAATAAGGTAGCGGCGGTCGAGACTAGGGGTAAACAGGGGTACTAGTGTGGTACTCTCATTCGGATATGGGCTTTCCAACTCTAAAGATATTCTTGAAAGCGTTCTGGATCTTCATGACCAAGCTATTCATTAAGCGGACAAGCAAAGGCTCTGAACTTTCCGTTTCTTCCTCCAGGTTTTCCAGCTGCAATAATATGCTGCCTCCCGAATCAACTTTACCGGCTCCGGGACCTTCTCCCTTTCCTATTCCCGGAGATCCAAAGCCTGCCCCGGGTTCCTGTTGGTCAGGAATACCGTCGCCGGGACCCCTACCATTATTTGCCAGAGCCAGACCAAAGAACAGTGAGACAAATAGAACAATCAGTATGGCTTTTCTCACAATCGTTAACCTCCTTGTATTTATACTCAGATCCTAGAAGATCCGTGATTAAAAAGACATTAATGAAGAAAGGCCTTTTGGACAGCCAGATATATTGGCTCAGTCAATACAGACTAATCTGATACAATCAGGGATGAACTGAACAAAGGAGGTACTGATTTTGGAATGTGAAGTCGACAGAAATCTCGAGAAATGCAACTGCACTTATCCCGGATGTCCCAGAAAGGGCAAGTGCTGCGAGTGCATAGCTTATCATCGAAAAAACGGAGAACTGCCGGCCTGCTATTTCACAGCAGAGCAGGAGAAGACCTGGGATAGAAGCGTTGAATATTTCGTGAGAATTAACAGCAAAAGATGATGTCGAAAGCCGATCTGATTTCTTCGATCAACTCTGCAATACCGAGAAATGCTAAAATAGGATGATTTCGGATTTTTATTCTCGAATTTTGTCGGGATTTTCCTGGAGGAAGAATTGACTCAAGAGTTTTATAAGCGCTTCTTTTCACTGACAGAGTTGTATTGGATTCTCTTCAACGGTATCAGAACTGTTGGCCACATGTCCCGATCAAAGCGAAACGGAGAGCTGAGTATAGAGCTTATCGAAAAGATTATGCTCACTGTTACCGAAATAAATGGATGCGAGGTCTGTTCTGTTTTCCACAACAGAGTTGCCAAAAAAGAGGGTATCAAAGAAGAAGACATCCAGATGCTTTTCGTCGCCGACGTTGAAGAAATTCCACAAGATGAAGCCCCTGCTATTCTCTTCGCCAGGGGGTATGCAACTTCTTCCGGAAAACCATCTGAGCATTTATGGAAAAGTCTCATCCAGAGTTACGGGGAATCCAAGGCCAGGGGTATATTGGGCACAGTTAGAACAATAATGATGGGAAACAGCTTCGGTATAGCCTGGGGAGCCCTCCTAAATAGGATCAAAGGCAGACCCGTTAAAGGTAGCAGTCTCTGGTACGAGATCAGTATGCTTCTCTCTTTCATCTTCTTCATCCCGGTGGTGTCGGTGCACGCCCTGCTTGCCAGCCTTTTCAAGAAGCCCGTAATAACCTTTCAGACGCAGGAAAGTTCTCCATAGAAGCCTTTTTTAGGGTGAAAGCGGGTTTAGGGTCTCGGGTCTAGGGTTTGGTGAACTTAAGCAGTTGAATTATCATGCTCCTCAGTGTTGCTGAGGATGTCATCCTTTGGAGCCTGCCCTAAAGTGCTCTTGTTAGGGGATGCTGCACGGTATTCATGGCTCTTAAGCCTCTCGCTGAAAGCGGCATCACTTCCTGCGCAATGGCATCACTTCCCGACGAAGTCGGCCTCGCCTTCTACTGAAGGCAGCCTTGCGTCCCGGCACGGCTACGCCGGAATTGCGACCGCCGATGCTTTCCGGCGCATTGCGTCTTATGCTTTGTTATTACTTCGTCAGCAGACTGGCATTCTCCACGAAACTGAAAAAATCTATGTCAATTTGGAGTCTTCTCAATGGTATAATCGCGACAAGTCAAATAATTCATCCTACCTTAATCTAACGCAGCAATGACAACCGCTCTCCAAAATCACACGTCTTTCAAGGAGGTTTTTTTGAAATGAGAAGATTTCTGGTTTTGATTAGTGTCATCTGTGTTGCCTTCTCTGTAACCCTTCTCGCTGCAGACTCGTTTACGGTTTACACGACTCTTGAAGAGCTTGCAGCAAAAGAGCTGTTCGATAAGTACGAAGAAGTGACCGGTATAAGGGTTGACTGGATCAGACTTTCCGGTGGAGAGGCAGAAGCTAGAATGGAAGCCGAAAAGCTGAATCCGCAAGCCTCAATATGGGTTGGAGGAGTCGGACTGAACCACATCAGCGCGAAGCTGAAGGGTCTAACAACTCCTTATTTCTCTAGAGCAGCTGCAAACACGCCCGAGCAGTACAAGGATCCAGAGGGCTACTGGATAGGCCTTTATCTCGGGCCGCTGGCCTTCGCCACTCACAACGGTCGCGCAGCAGAACTCGGACTTGAACCGCCCAAGGGCTGGTTCGACATAATCGATTCTAAGTACAAGGGCCTCGTGAGAGTGGCAAACCCAAATACTTCAGGAACGGCCTACAATCTCATTACTTGCATGATTGCTCTCTTTGGTGGTGACGAGGATCTCGCTTTCCAATATCTTAAAAAACTGGATAAGAACGTCGAAATGTACACAAGATCCGGTTCCGCTGGTGGAAAGAGTGTCGCAATAGGAGAAATTCCCTTTGCTATAGGCTATGCTCACGATATGGTCAAGCTTAAGGCCGAAGGGGCAGATATCACAATTACTGTTCCTGAGGAAGGTACTGGCTTCGAAATTGCTTCGATGTCTTTGATAAAGGATGGACCGGATCCTGTCAATGCTAAGAAGTTGTATGACTGGATTCTGACCGAAGAGGCGCAGGCGATTATCGCAGGTTGGTACGTTATACCAGTCTCGAGGATAGCTCCTAAGCATCCGCTTTCTTTCAGCATGGACGAAATCAAGACAGTTAACCAGAATTACATCTGGGATGCTGAGAACAAAGAAAGACTGCTCGATCGCTGGACGCAAGAAATCGGCGGCGGGGCAGACTAATTCGTTGATCGGAGCAGGAGCTAGTCTCCTGCTCTTCTTCATTTTGGCTTCACCAATCAAGGTTACTCTTGGGGTGTGATCGGATTGTATTCCTGGAGAAAACTCTTATCATTCGCGTTAATTAGTGTTTTGGTCTTTGCAGCCCTTTTCTGGATCTTTGATACGCTGAAAGACTCTTTTTTAAAGGTTGTTAGAGACAACCAAAGGCAGCTGGTTACGGTTCTTGCCGAATCGGCACCAAGAGACAAGGAACTTGCCGAGGACTGGATTACCGCAGTAAACAAGGAGTTCAACGAAGCAGATATAATCTATGTTCACGGAGTGCCCGGCTGGGATGAACTGCAGGTCTTCACCCCGAACGAACAACTGAGAACCTTCTATGAATCGAACTACAGTTCGGAGGACTTCGAAAAGGCGCTTGAAAGCGTCTACTATCTTGAGAACTACTACTCTTCCCTCGAGTATTCATTCGAAGGAAAGAGTGTTTCGCTGGTGCTCGCACCACTGATAGATGAAACTCGTTATGACATGACGGGATTTCTGGTTTTCCTAATGTCCGCGGAGGCTGGGGAGAATTACACCAACCTGCTGAACATATTTATGATAGGGGCCTTCGCCATTTTTGCCATTATCTATTTCATTTCGAAATTCTTCAGAGATCCTATCATGGGCTACGTCATCATGGGACTCTTCCTTATGGTTGGAATCTTCGTAGCCTATCCTCTCTTTGAAGCCGTCAGATTGACTTTCCTTGAAGACGGGAAGTTCTCGATGCAGACCTGGATTACGATTCTCTCTTCAAAGCAGTATCTTAACGCGCTCTGGGGAAGCGTGAAGCTCGGTATCCTTACGGCTTCCTTCTCGACGATCATAGGATTCATTTTTGCCTTTGTGATAAACAGGACGGCAACGAGGGGAAAGAAGTTCCTGAGCACTATGGGGCTTCTGCCAGTAATCTCTCCGCCATTCTCCCTGTCTTTATCTCTGATTCTGCTCTTTGGAAGCAACGGACTAATAACAAAGCAAATACTCGGACTGAAGGACTTTACAATATATGGGCTTGGAGGCCTTACAGCCGTACAGACTATCGGCATGTTTCCGATTGCCTTTCTCACTCTCTCGGGCGTCTTGCAGGCCATAGACTCGACTCTGGAGGAGGCCTCTCTTGACCTAAACGGGAGCCGTTGGAGAACCTTCTCGAAGGTCACGTTTCCTCTGGCTATTCCAGGAGTCCTGAGCTCCTGGCTGCTCGTCTTTACGAACTCTCTGGCTGACTTCGCAAATCCCTTGCTTCTTGCCGGATCCTACAAGGTCCTCTCGGTTGAAGCATATATTGAAGTCACCGGAAGAAATAGATTGGGTCACGGAGCTGCCCTTTCTATTCTCCTTCTCATGCCAACACTGACTGCGTTTCTAGTTCAAAGATTCTGGGTGAGCAGGAAGTCGTACGTAACGGTGACCGGAAAGCCCTCTTCAAGACTGAGCGATCTGGTTTCCAAGCCAGTGAAATTCGGCCTCATAACGTTTATCGTTCTTTTCATAGTATTTATCCTCGGACTGTATGGAACGATAGTTGCAGGCTGCTTCGTCGCCAACTGGGGTATAGACTACTCTTTCACTCTGAAGAACATAACTGAAGCCCTGCAGAGAGGACGGGACGCGATCGTAGACACCTTCACCCTTTCGGCAGTCGCCACACCATTCGCCGGACTGATAGCGATGATGGCTGCGCTGGTAATCGTAAGGAAGAAGTTTGCAGGGAAGAAGGTTCTTGAGGGGTTGATTCTCGCACCGTTCGCCATACCGGGGACGCTCATCGGTATCTCATATGTGCTGGCCTTCAACAAACCTCCGTTGATTCTCGTTGGGACTGGTGCAATTATCGTAATCAACTACATAATAAGGGAACTGCCCGTCGGTGTCGAAGGAGGTGTGGCCACTCTCAGGCAGATAGATCCAGCAATAGAGGAAGCGGCGCAAGATCTGGGAGCCGATTCTACAACTGTTTTCCGGACTATCGTCTTGCCTCTGATACGGCCGGCCTTCATTTCCGGGATGTCATACACTTTTGTCCGATCAATGACTGCCGTCAGTGCGATCATATTCCTGATATCCGCTCAGTGGTACCACATGACGGTTCTTATATATAACTTCTCAGAATCGATAAGATTCGGACTGGCTAGCGTTCTTTCCACTGTATTGATTATCATCGTCTTCGGCGCGTTTGGACTGATGAGACTTCTTGTGCCAAAGAACGAGTACATGGAAAAGAACGTAACTCTAAACTGATTATTGGTTTGCGAGGTGGTTTGATGTCAAAGACTTCTGTCTCAGTTAGGATCGAAAACGTCACCAAGGTCTTCAAAGATGTCAAAGGGAAGGCAGATGTTATAGCCGTTAACAATGCCAACTTCGATATAGAACCGGGGGAACTTGTCACTCTGCTGGGTCCTTCTGGCTGCGGAAAGACGACGACGCTCAGGATGATCGGTGGATTCGAACTGCCCACAAAGGGAAAGATCTTTCTCGGGAATGAAGACATCACGTTTCTGCCGCCCAACAAAAGAGATACTGCTACCGTATTTCAGAGTTACGGACTTTTTCCACACATGAACGTCTTTGACAACGTCGCTTACGGTTTGAAACTTAGAAAGCTTCCCTCAAAGCAAATAAAGGACAAAGTAATGAGCACTCTCGACCTGGTTGGCTTGAAAGATCTGGCCCAGAGGGCTCCTTCAAAACTCTCCGGTGGCCAGCAGCAGCGTGTCGCACTTGCGAGAAGCCTGATCGTGGAGCCTTCCGTACTACTTCTAGACGAGCCTCTTTCAAATCTGGACGCACTGCTGAGGGAACAGATGCGAGTCGAGATAAAGCGAATCCAGAAGACGCTTGGAATAACCACGATATACGTGACCCACGACAGGGTCGAGGCAATGAGTCTCTCGGACAGAATAATCGTGATGAAGAACGGTATCATAAGGCAGATCGGCTCACCAAACTTGATCTATGAAGATCCAAACTCAAAGTTCGTTGCGGGGTTTGTTGGAAAAGTCGCCTTCTTACCGGTAGAAGTTCTGGAAATAGGCGAAACATGCAAAGTGAAGTTTGAAGAAAAAACTGTGGAGGTTCGCAAGTTTTCTCCTGAGATGTCACCCGGAGATAGTGCAGTCATTATGGCAAGGCCAGAATCTCTTAAACTCGTCGATCCAAGCAAAGGGATGATAGAGGGCGAGGTTGCGACAAACATATACCTTGGAGGAAGCCTCGAATCCTTTGTGACGACCGATCATGGAGAGATACTCGTTCAGATCGATAACCCTGCCGAAAAAAAGGTCTTTGCCGAGGGAGAAAAAGTGTCCATTGCAATCATTCCACATCTGGCAAAAGTCCTGCCGGATAAAGATGAATAACAGTTGTTGGAATCGTGGTAGCGGGCTTTTGGTAGGATTTTAGAAGACCGTGGTCGGGGGTACAAGTTAGCGGTAGGAAAGGACAAAGTTAAACGGTCGGCCATCCTTTGGGAATAACATCCCAGGAAGTATGTCCGGAAGAACATCCTGGGAAGTGAGGCCGACTTCGTCGGTAAGTGATGCTGGCGCTTGCGCCAGGAGGCAAAAGGAGCCAGTGTGCTGACGCAGGCCATCAGGCTTCGCCGGGCAGAAGAGCCGCTCTTCGCTGCTCGCTGTAGGCTGGGAGAGATCGGGCTACCAGGTTCGGGTTGAAAAGAACGGGTTAAGAAATCCGGGTCGTTATTAGCTAGACCTTGATCACGTGCCCTGAACAGGTCCTTCTCAGGGCAGGCTCCACGGGAAGACAGCCATTATTATTTCACGCTGTTTTGCTTTGTAATGTCATTTTTCAGAAGCTCCTGCCTACTCACCATTTCAATCCTTGTCGCGAAAAATGGGACAGACAGCAGGAACTTGTCAGTCCAAATTCTCGTATTTTCGTTT